>JBILSQ010000070.1:0-4508 GCA_044372035.1 Candidatus Planktophila sp.
CACTTATTCTGACTGGGCTTTCGGTAACTCTTGCATTTAGAGCCGGACTCTTTAACATCGGCGCTCAAGGTCAATTTATCTTTGGCGCAGTAGCCGCTTCTTACGTTGGATTCCGATTTGAGTTGCCTCTAGTTATCCACGCACTTGCAGCACTTGCCGCGGCAATGATTTTTGCCGGTTTGTGGGGAGGACTCGTTGGGTTCCTGAAAGCACGAACCGGCGCGCACGAAGTAATTGTCACGATTATGTTTAACTATATTTCTATTTACTTTTTACTCTGGCTGTTGAGCACAGAAACGTTCTTGCGAAAGGGTCGTCAAGATCCGATTGCACCTCCTGTACTTGAAAACTCACAACTTCCAAAGTTATTTGGCGTGGATTATCGGGTTAATGTGGGTATTTTTGTTGCACTTGGTGTTGCGTATTTGATTCACATTCTTCTGTCGCGAACAACATTAGGTTTCCAATTCAGATCAGTCGGAGCAAACTCACTTGCAGCTAAAACTGCAGGAATGTCTGTTCCATTTGTATTGACTTCAGTAATGGTTATTTGTGGCGCTTTAGCTGGATTAGGTGGCGCTGTTCAAGTGCTTGGAACTGAGTACGCATTAACTGCCGGAGTGGCGGGATCATTTGGTTTTGATGCCATCACCGTTGCGCTCTTAGGTCGAGCAAGGCCACTCGGCACTGTATTTGCTGCGTTGTTATTCGGTGCTTTAAAAGCTGGTGGATTAACAATGCAGGCAAACACCACAACACCTATCGATATTGTTTTGGTTATTCAAGCATTAATCGTTCTCTTCATTGCAGCGCCAACCATGGTGCGCGCAATATTTAGATTAAAAAATGTGAGAACCGGAACTGACATGACTGCAAAGGGGTGGAACGGATGAGAACAGTCTCTCAGTTGACCCCAGTGCAAAGACGTCGTCGACGTGGAGCATTCACTCTTCTAACTCTGTCTATCGGTTCTCTGATTGGCTTTGGATTTCTTCAAAAGAATACCGCGCCCGTTACATACAAGTTTGTGATGGAAGATGAATGGGTTGCAATCAATGAGTGGACTTTGGATTCACGAACAGCGTCCTACGGCTTTAGCATCGCTGCAATTGTGTTTTCATTGTGGGCCATCTTTCAGCTCCGTAGAAATAAGAAGATTCAACTGCAAGGCGCTTTAGGTGGGTTCTCAATATTGATGGCGTTTATCTCCTGGGCTGCAAGCGGCAAGATGATTCCTTTTACGGGATTGCTTCAAGGAGCATTGTTACTTTCAGTTCCACTTATTTTTGGTGCAATGGCCGGAGTGCTGTGCGAGAGATCTGGCGTAATTAATATCGCTATAGAAGGCCAATTACTAGCAGGAGCATTTGCAGCCGGAGTAGTCGCTAGCTTGAGCCAAAACACAACGTATGGATTACTGGTTGCACCAATTGCAGGTGCAATGATTTCTTTGATCCTGGCTGTCTTTGCCATTAAGTTTTCAATTGATCAGGTAATTCTGGGATTCGTCATTAACGTTCTGGTAATTGGTATTACAAGCTTCCTTTATAAGAAGCTGCTGATTCCTTATCAAGATACTTGGAACTCAGGTCCAGTTCTTTCCCCGATAGAGATTCCAATTCTGAGCAAGATTCCGTTGCTCGGGCCTATTTTGTTTAATCAGACAATAATTGTTTATCTGATGTATGTAATCGTGGCTGTCATTCACCTTTCACTCTTTAACACACGCTGGGGATTGCGAACTCGCGCAGTTGGTGAGCATCCAACGGCCGCAGACTCTGTTGGAATTAAAGTAAATAGACTCAGATATAAGAACGTAATTTTTGCAGGATTGGTCGCAGGACTAGGTGGTGCGTACTTCACAGTGGGCGCTGTAGGTGCATTCGGTAAAGAGATGACTGCAGGAAAAGGTTTCATCGCTTTAGCAGCATTGATTTTTGGACGTTGGAGCCCAGTGGGCGCAGTGATGGCTGCATTACTCTTTGGTTTTGCAGATAACTTACAAGGCGTTCTTTCGATTACAGGAACGCCGATCCCAAGTGAGTTCATGTTGATGGCGCCATATGTTGTGACTGTCATTGCAGTAACAGGATTTATAGGCAGGGTTCGAGCGCCGGCAGCAGATGGAATTCCGTATAACAGAGGAAAATCTGATTGATGGAGATTAACTGGCAGGCGCTGCATGATGAAGCAAAGCGCGTAATGAAACTTTCATATTCTCCTTATTCGAAGTTTCCGGTCGGGGTTGCTGGTTTAGTCAGTGATGGACGAATAATTAGTGGCTGCAATGTAGAAAATGCTAGTTACGGATTAACTCTCTGCGCTGAATGCAGCATGATTTCAAATTTAGCGATGACTGGTGGTGGGCGAATAATTGCCGCACTATGCGTTGATGAACATGGAAATTACCTCTCACCGTGTGGGCGATGCAGACAACTACTCTTTGAACATGGTGGTCCAAGCATGCAATTAATGACGCCAGATGGCCCACAGCCAATGTCGCTCATGCTGCCTTGGGGATTCGGCCCAGAAGATTTAGACAAGTGAGTGAATCATTCGCAGCTGTTGAAATTATTGCAGCCAAGCGTGACAAGCACGAATTAACTGACGCGCAGATAGATTGGGTAATTCGCGCGTATACAGATGGCGCTGTGGCAGATGAACAAATGTCTGCGCTGTTAATGGCGATTTTGCTTAATGGAATGAATTCACGTGAAATTTCCCGCTGGACAAATGCCATGATTAAAAGCGGGGAGAGAATGAGTTGGACCGCATTAGATCGTCCAACAGTAGATAAGCATTCAACTGGTGGAGTAGGCGACAAAATTACCCTGCCTCTTGCACCACTAGTAGCAGCATGTGGCGCTGCGGTACCTCAATTATCTGGCCGAGGTCTTGGTCATACCGGTGGAACACTAGACAAACTTGAATCCATTCCAGGATGGCGCGCCTCTTTATCAAATGACGAGATGCTTAAAGTTTTGCAAGATTGTGGAGCTGTCATCTGCGCAGCAGGTGCCGGTTTAGCACCAGCTGATAAAAAACTATATGCATTGCGCGATGTAACAGCAACAGTTGAAGCAATACCACTAATTGCATCATCGATTATGAGTAAAAAAATTGCAGAAGGAACCAGTGCGCTAGTTCTTGATGTGAAAACTGGCGCCGGAGCATTTATGAGTGATCCACTTAAAGCGCGAGAGTTAGCACAGACAATGGTTGGACTTGGAAAAGATGCAGGAGTAAAAACTCTAGCCCTCGTAACGGCAATGGATATTCCGCTTGGATTGACAGCCGGTAACGCTTTAGAAGTTCGCGAATCACTCGAAGTTTTATCCGGTGGTGGCCCCGCAGATGTCGTCGAACTGACATTGATATTTGCACAAGAGATGTTGGAAATTGTTGGGATAAAAGGCAAGGATCCAGCTAAGGCTCTCAAAGATGGATCAGCTATGGATGTGTGGCGGAAAATGATTAGTGCGCAGGGTGGAAATCCTGATGCGCCATTGCCGGTAGCGCGCGAGAACATAACTATTTCTGCAGAATCCAGTGGCACAATTCTTTCTATGGATGCGATGGCTGTTGGGGTTGCTGCGTGGAGATTAGGTGCAGGACGTTCACGACAAGGGGAGAGCGTTCAATCAGGTGCGGGCATTGAGATTCACAAAAAACCGGGTGAGAAGATTGTTGCAGGACAACCGCTCTATACCCTTCATACTGATACTCCCGAACGATTTGCGCGGGCACAAGAAGTTCTGCAAGGTAGTGTTCAAATTGGTGATGCAGAAGTAAAGCGACTGCCACTAATCGTCGAACGAATTAGTTGAAATTGGTGAATAAGTGAGCATGCAGAGTATTCCTACTGAGGATCAGATTAAACGAGTCCCAAAGGTCTTGTTGCACGATCACTTAGATGGGGGACTACGCCCTCAAACAATTATTGATATTGCAAAGAAGATTGGATACACCGCTCTTCCAACAATGGATGCAGACGAGCTCGCAACCTGGTTTAGAGAATCATGCGATTCAGGCTCACTAGTTCGATATTTAGAAACTTTTAGTCACACAATCGCTGTGATGCAAACTCGCGAGAATATAGTTCAAGTCGCGCGCGAGTGTGCACTTGATCTGGCTCGAGATGGTGTTGTGTACGCCGAAGTTCGTGGCGCACCAGAGTTGTTCACCGAGCAAGGTCTTTCACTGGATCAAATTGTTCAGGCGACTCTGGATGGATACCGTGAAGGCGAAGAGTTGGCACGTAAAGAAGGATTAGTAATTCAAGTTCGCTCCCTGTTGTGTGGCATGCGACAGAACAATCGTTCACAAGAAGTTGCCGAGCTTGCGGTGAAGTATCGCGATAAGGGTGTTGTTGGATTTGATATCGCCGGACCAGAAGATGGCTTTCCACCATCTAATCAACAATCTACTTTTGAATACTTGCGTCGTGAAGATGCTCACTTCACTATTCATGCCGGCGAAGCGTATGGATTGCCTTCTATTTGGGAAGC
>JBILSQ010000071.1:0-4496 GCA_044372035.1 Candidatus Planktophila sp.
CAACATCTACTCGAAAATCTTCCATTGCAAGGTATAGCAACTCTTCTGCTGGTCGAGGCAAGCGATGTATTTCATCAAGGAAGAGAATTTCACCTTCTACGAGTGAAGAAAGAATTGCAGCCAGATCGCCAGCGTGAGTAATCGCTGGTCCACTCGAAACACGAATAGGCGTATTCATCTCACTCGCCAAAATCAAGGCAAGAGTAGTTTTTCCTAATCCAGGTGGGCCAGATAAAAGAATGTGGTCAGCAGCACTTTCGCGTTTTCGTGCAGCGCTGAGCAATACATCTATTTGCTGGCGGACTCGATCTTGCCCAATAAAGTCTTGCAAAGTTTTCGGACGTAGCGCGTTCTCCGCTGCGCCGTCATCGCTTCGAAGTGCAGGTGTAATGAGGCGATCATCTGATGTCATTTTTTGCCACTCTGTAGAGCAAGTTTAAGTAATTCGCCAAGTTCCATCTGTGCAATTTCTTCCTGCGAAATCTCAGAGAGAACCGAGTTAATTGCGTCATCAGAATCCTTTGCCGAAAAGCCCAAAGAGACAAGCGCGCTTGTTAACTGCTCTCGCCATACTGGTTGATGAGAACGCGTATATGTTCCTTGTGAAAAATCGCTTATCTTCGACTTAAGTTCAAGAATTAATCTTTGAGCTCCCTTTTTACCAATTCCCGGAACCTTTTCAATAGCTGAAATGTTTTCAGTATTTACAGCGTGCGCCAACTCCGACGGAGTGAGTGCACCAAGAATTGAGAGCGCTACTTTGGGGCCAATTCCAGAAACGGTTTGTACTAATTCAAAGAGAACCCGCGAAGGTTCATCACTAAATCCAAATAGAGTCAGCGAATCCTCGCGGACAACAAGGGATGTATAAAGATTTGCATGCGCACCAAGGGTCATCGCCGCACTTGTGTGGGCATTGATTAAAACACTCATTCCCACTCCACCAACTTCGATAATTGCGCGATCTGGTGAGAGCGACTTAACAGTTCCGCTTAAAGTGGCAATCATCTAAGAGTTGCCAATCTTTTTTTCTCGGCGGCCAAAGCGATTTTAATTTTTGATTCGCCTGCACCGCGCCAAATATGACAGATAGCTAGTGCGAGTGCATCGGCGCTATCGGCTGGCTTAGGAATCTCTTGAAGATTTAACAATCGCTTAACCATCTCCGAAACTTGTGACTTACTTGCTCGGCCCGATCCGGTTACTGCGGCTTTTACTTCACTTGGCGTGTGAAGAAAAACTGGAATATTGTTTTGTGCAGCAACCAATAGTGCGATTCCTGCAGCTTGTGCTGTGCCCATTACCGTGCGCACATTGTGTTGAGAAAACACTCTTTCTACGGCCATCACATCGGGAGAGTATTTAAGAACCCATTCCGTAATGCGCGAATGAAGTTCGAGTAATCGCAAATCTAGATCTATGCCTGTATCAGTCATGATGACACCAACGCCATCTAATGTCAGAGTCGAACCTGGAACCCCAGAAACGATGCCTACTCCGCATCTAGTCAGACCTGGATCAATTCCTAGCACTCGCATAGTGCAAGCCTAAGAGGTGCGGCTAAAAAATTAAGCCAGGCTCGCCATTACCTCATCTGATACATCTGCGTTACTGAACACATTTTGCACATCATCTAGCTCTTCAATCGCATCGATAAGTTCGAATACTTTGGTCGCAGACTCGGCATCTAAATCTATGGTCATAGATGGTATGAAGGATGAATCTGCAGATTCGTAATCAATACCTGCGCTCTGTAATGCAGTTCGGGCTGCGACTAAATCGCTGGCTTCGCAAATAATTTCAAATGCATCGCCATTATCTTTAACCTCTTCAGCACCTGCTTCCAGAACTGCTTCGAGAATAGATTCCTCGGTTGCACCCGATGCTTTATTGACAAGAATTAATCCTTTGCGGTGAAACAAGTAAGAAACAGATCCAGGATCAGCCATAGACCCACCATTTCTTGTAACTGCCACTCGAACTTCAGAAGCAGCACGATTTCTGTTATCAGATAAACACTCAATCATGATTGCGACACCGTGCGGTCCATAACCTTCATACATAATCGTCTGCCAATCAGCCCCGCCAGATTCAAGTCCAGCGCCTCGCTTAATTGCGCGCTCAATATTGTCAGCCGGCATAGAGTTCTTTTTTGCTTTTGTTACAGCATCAAAGAGTGTTGGATTGCCATCCATATCTGGTCCACCATTACGCGAAGCCACTTCAATTGCCTTAATCAACTTAGCAAAATTCTTGGCTCGACGTCCATCAATGATGGCCTTCTTATGTTTCGTAGTCGCCCACTTGGAATGGCCGGACATTTAACACCTCACCTGATAGTTCCTGTAACGAATGCCTTACTTTATCGTAATTTCCTCATGTCCTACTTGCAGACTTTCTCCAAAAAATATCGATGCACGCTGTGATCATCCGTAATTTCAGGATGAAATGCTGTGGCCAACAAATGTTTTTGACGGACAGCAACAGGATGGGCCACACCATCGGAACCTTCATAGCTCGCTAAAACTTCAACGCTTTTGCCAACTTTTTCAACCCAAGGAGCTCTGATAAAGACTGCACGTATTGGTGAGCCGGAAATTGCAGGTGCTGAAATGTCAGTTTCAAAAGAATCAACTTGTCGTCCAAAAGCATTGCGGCGAACGGTGATATCAATTCCGCCAAAAGTTTCCTGTCCATCTTTTGCAGCAACTATGTGATCAGCCAACATAATCATCCCGGCACAAGATCCATACGTTGGCATGCCCGATGCGATTCGTTTTTTGATGGGTTCAAAAATTTCAAATGTCTTAGCTAAAGAGACAATCGTCGTTGATTCTCCCCCAGGAATAATGAGTGCATCTATTTTTTCTAGCTCGCTCACCCTGCGTACTTCGGTGGCTTCTACTTGGCAGTGAGTGAGAGCAATAATGTGCTCGCGAAAATCCCCTTGTAAAGCTAAAACGCCAACACGCAAGTTTTTTATTACCAGCCGCGTTCAGAGAGTCGATGTGGGGCTGGAAGATCAGCAACGTTGATTCCAACCATTGCCTCACCAAGTCCGCGTGAAGCATCCCCAACAACTTTTGGATCATTAAAGAAAGTGGTTGCTTTTACACAAGCTTCTGCACGTCGTTTTGGATCTCCCGATTTAAAGATTCCAGAACCAATGAAAACGCCATCGGCGCCCATCTGCATCATCAGTGCAGCATCGGCTGGAGTTGCAATTCCGCCGGCAGTGAATAGAACCACTGGAAGTTTTCCATTTGCTGCAACTTCTTTTACCAAGTCATATGGAGCCTGCATCTCTTTTGCAGCCACATAGAGTTCGTCCTCGCGCATTGAAGTAAGGCGACGGATTTCTCCACCAATTTGGCGCATGTGAGTCATTGCATTTGAAACATCGCCGGTGCCAGCTTCACCCTTTGAGCGAATCATGGCCGCACCTTCATTGATACGGCGAAGTGCTTCTCCTAAATTTGTAGCACCGCAAACAAATGGAACAGTGAAATCCCACTTGTTAATGTGATTTGTGTAATCAGTTGGTGTGAGAACTTCAGATTCATCAATGTAATCCACACCTAAGCTTTGAAGAATCTGTGCCTCGACAAAGTGTCCAATACGCGCTTTAGCCATTACAGGAATTGAAACCGCGGCTTGAATTGCTGCAATCATGTCAGGATCTGACATACGAGCTACTCCACCTTGTGCTCGAATATCTGCCGGAACTCTTTCGAGTGCCATGACAGCAACAGCACCAGCATCTTCGGCAATTTTTGCTTGCTCAACATTGACAACGTCCATGATGACGCCGCCCTTAAGCATTTCTGCCATACCGCGTTTAACGCGAGATGTTCCGCTTTCCTGTGCCATTACAACTCCCTGTATGAATAGGAGGGTAATACTACTTTGAAGTTGAAGATGGCGCGCTCGCTACTTTGCGCGTGAATTCTGGCTCTTTATCCGTTAAAGCCACCCACACTTGTCCCGGCGCGAACTTAATTTCCGCCCCGGTTGCATCGCTCCAGGTTGTAGGAGATAAAGCATCTGGTCTATTCCATGTTGCTTCAATTACTGTGGAATCACGTAAAACATAACCTTTGCCCGTTCCAACTGTTTGAGAAAACGGTGTGTTTCCTCCGAACTTATCGCCGTATTCAGATGGCGTAATAGAAACCATCTGAATAACTAATGTCGTGGGGCCAAGATTTTCACCACTATCCGATATATCTGGCTCAGAATTAACGCTTAACAACCAACGTTTACTCGTTGGATCCCACACAGCAGAATAATTCTGTGCAGGCCAATACATCGTTACATCTGAGATTTCAAATCCTTTGTTTTCCAACTTCTTCGAGAAACTCCATCCAACATTTTTAGCTGAGTCGATGACCGTGCCCTTACTTGCTTCATTCGCCATGAGTGTTTGAGCATTGAGGATCATCGCAAATGGTTGGTTTCGATTTGGATCGGTTTCGTAAAAAATTGGGCCTCTACGC
>JBILSQ010000008.1:0-14923 GCA_044372035.1 Candidatus Planktophila sp.
AAGATTTCGTCTTCATGGATAACAAAACTTTTGACCAGACAAACATCTCAGCACAGGTTGTTGGAGATGCTTCGAATTACATGTTGGAAAATACTGAAGCAATCGTTGCTGTTCACGAGGGCAATCCACTTTATATTGAATTACCAGCCTCTGTTGTACTTACGATTACGTATACCGAACCAGGTATTCAAGGCGATCGTTCTTCAGGTGGCACAAAGCCCGCTACGGTAGAAACTGGAATAGAGATACAGGTTCCACTATTCATCAAACAAGATGAGAAGGTACTCGTTGATACTAGAGATGGTTCTTATCAAGGTCGCGCATAAAAGTGTCTGCACGCAGTAAAGCTCGCAAGCAGTCCTTAGATTTACTCTACGAGTCTGATATTCGTGGTAAATCATCGTCGGATTTGCTTTTGCTTCGCGATGTTGATGACGATGGTCCAGACGCCCGACCAATACGTGAATACACCAAGGTATTGATCAACGGCGTTAATGAGCACATTAGAAAGATTGATGAATTGATTTCTACCTACGCACAGGGCTGGGATATGGATCGATTACCAGCGGTAGATAGAAATGTGCTCCGTATCGGAATCTATGAAATTCTATGGCAAGAAGATGTACCTGATGCGGTAGCAATTGATGAGGCTTTAGCTCTGGCTAAGGAGCTATCAACGGATGAATCATCGGGATACATTCACGGAGTTCTTGGTCGCATTTCATCAATAAGTAAAGAACTCAATCTTTAGCAGTAAAGAAAACCTTTAGGCTGGCGAACTCAGCAGTCATTGCCTCGATCTTCGATGAGGCCATAATCGCAAGAAATTCAAGATCACTTCTCCTTAGCGAGAGTATTTCTCCGTTGTAATCTTTTCGAGTATTAACAATTCCTGTGATAAATGTATTGAGGTTTTCCAGGTTTCTAGATGTCGTTGTTTCTAGAATATTTCGCAATCTGCGCAGATCAATAATTACATTGTCAGAAACCGCAAATGAATTTTCATTGCCAACCGAGAGCACTGCTGTGATTGGCACCCCGTAAATTGTTGTAATTGCCTGAAGCTTTGACACAGTGATTGATCTAGATCCACGTTCGTAGGACCCAATGACAACAGCTTTGATTTTTCCGCCACTTGCTTGTTCAAAATCATTCAATGTCCAATTTCGAGCAAGGCGCAGTGCGCGCAAGGCTAGGCCTAGTCTGATGGGCTGGTTTCTAGTATCGACATCAATGTTCATGTATGCGTAATCTAAATCATGGTGAAAACGCCGAAAATTCTTATCCACAGAGGCAGGCTCTTTAGTGCTATTCTTCCCCCGCATCCTTTAACGACCCATCCTGCGAGGTGGGGAAGGAGATTTACATGAGTGTTGCCCTGCCTTCGGCGGATATAGCAAGAGCGTTGACACGCATTGCTCACGAAATTCTTGAACGCAATGGTGGATCTGAAAATTTAGTTTTACTCGGTATTCCAACTCGTGGTGCTCATCTGGCAGTACGCATCGCCTCGATTATCGAAGGCATTGAATCCAAACCCGTATCCGTTGGTACTCTGGATATAACTCTGCATCGCGATGACCTTCGATTACGTCCTCCACGGGCGATCATGCCAACGAAGATTCCGCCAACGGGGATAGAAAACAAAGATGTAGTTTTAATCGATGATGTCTTCTTCTCAGGAAGAACGATTCGAGCAGCTCTAGATGCTCTCGGTGAGATAGGTCGTCCACGTACCGTCCAACTAGCAGTGCTGGTTGATAGAGGTCATCGTGAGCTGCCAATTAGAGCAGATTTTGTTGGAAAGAATCTTCCAACATCTTTAGATCAGTCGGTACGGGTTCATTTAAGCGAAATCGATGGGATAGATGAAGTTGTAATCGATAAAGCAGGTGAAGCATGAAACATCTGTTATCAATCAATGATTTAAGCGAATCTGAAGCTATAGCTATTCTGGATACGGCTACGGAGCTGGCACGGGTATCAGATGCGCCGATGAAAAAGCTACCTACGCTACGCGGTCGCACAATTGTTAATCTTTTCGCAGAAGATTCCACGCGCACTCGTATCTCTTTTGAAGCAGCTGCAAAACGCTTGTCGGCAGATGTTATTAACTTCAGCGCCAAGGGATCGAGTGTCAGCAAAGGTGAGTCACTTAAAGACACAGCGCAAACCCTTCAAGCTATGGGCGCCGATGCCGTAATCATTCGTCATAACGCTTGCGGAGCAGCACACAGACTGGCAACTTCACAATGGATGTCGGGAACAGTAATTAATGCCGGAGACGGTACGCATGAACATCCAAGTCAAGCTTTACTTGATGCATTTACTCTTCGCAAACACTTAATGCACGGTTCAAAGAATTTGGCTGGAATTCACGTTGCAATAGTTGGTGACATTTTGCATTCCCGAGTAGCCAGATCAAATGTATTACTTCTATCGAAACTTGGCGCGAAGGTAACTCTCGTTGCACCACCAACTCTCCTACCAGTCGGCGTTGCGAATTGGCCTGTTACGGTTTCTTATGATTTGGATGAAGTTATGCCCCATATCGATGCAATTATGATGTTAAGAGTTCAAAGTGAGCGAATGGATGAACTCTATTTCCCAAATGCTCGCGAATACTCTCGGTACTTCGGTTTGAATACAGATAGAGTAAAAAGAATGAAGAAGGATTCAATAATCATGCATCCTGGTCCTATGAATCGCGGACTAGAAATTACGGCAGATGTTGCAGATAGCGCACGATCTGTAATTGTTGAGCAAGTAAGTAATGGAGTAAGCGTGCGAATGAGTATTTTGTATACGCTCCTTACCGGCGAAGGAATTCAGGCAGGAGCACTCGCATGAGCCAAAAATATTTCATTCAAGGAGCGAGTCTCGAAGATGGAACGCGCAAAGATTTGCTCATCGCTGATGGATTGATTGCAGGTTTTGAAAATCCCGCTAACAGTAATGCTGTAGTCATTAACGCAAGTGGCAAAATCATTTTGCCAGGATTAGTAGATCTGCATACTCATCTGCGCGAACCAGGTAAAGAAGACTCCGAAACAGTGGCTTCTGCTTCTAGGGCAGCTGCGAAAGGTGGTTTCACTGCTCTCTCTGCAATGCCAAATACTTCTCCAGTTGCTGATACAGCTGGCGTAGTTGAGCAGGTGTTTCGCTTAGGTATTGACGCTGGTCTTTGTGATGTTTATCCAATCGGTGCTGTTACTAAGAACTTAGATGGAAAAGAGTTGGCAGAAATTGGAGCTATGGCCGATAGTGCTGCCCGAGTTCGTATTTTTAGTGATGACGGGCACTGCGTTTCCGATGCTCAAGTAATGCGCAGGGCTCTTGAATATGTTAAAAAATTTAACGGAGTTATAGCCCAACACGCACAAGACCCCGAACTAACAGTGGATGCACAGATGAACGAGGGAGTTATCTCTTCCGTTCTGGGTTTAAAGGGGTGGCCTGCAGTAGCAGAGGAAGCAATCATCGCCCGAGATGTTTTACTCGCCGATCATGTGCAGTCTCGTTTGCACGTATGCCACGTCACTACAGCAGGTGGTGTTGAAATTATTCGTTGGGCAAAAGCAAGAGGCATAAATGTCACGGCAGAAGTTACTCCTCACCATTTATTACTCACTGACGATTTAGCTTCATCGTACGATCCGGTTTACAAAGTTAATCCTCCGTTACGAACCATTAAAGATGTACAAGCATTGCGTGAAGGTTTAGCAGAGGGAATTATTGACATCGTGGCAACTGACCATGCTCCGCACCCCGCTGAGAATAAAGAGTGCGAGTGGCAACAAGCAGCCTTTGGAATGCTTGGATTAGAAACTGCTCTTTCAATCATCGCTCTCACCATGGTTGAAAGTGGAATGATGGACTGGAAAGCAGTTGCGCAGCGATTCTCGCGCACACCGGCGCGCATTGGGGGGTATGTCGATCAAGGCGGGGATTTAGTTCAAGGGGCAATGGCCAATCTCACGGTCTTTAACCCTGGCGCTAGTTGGAGAGTTGACCGCGACTTAGTAGCCTCGCGTAGTCGGAATACTCCTTTTCATGGAATGGAACTCCCTGGCGTGATATCTGAAACCTTCTTTAGAGGAGTTCCTACAGTGCTAAACGCACAGTTGGTCGCGGAGAAAAATTCATGAGCAAAGCTTTCTTGGTTCTAGATGATGGAAGAATTTTTGAAGGTTCATCATGGGCGTATGAAGGCACGACTTTTGGGGAAGCAGTTTTTCAGACTGGCATGACCGGCTATCAAGAAACGTTGACTGATCCTTCCTATCACAAGCAAGTTGTTGTTATGACAGCGCCACATATCGGCAACACTGGTATGAACACAGAAGATAATGAATCTAAGAAAATATGGGTCTCTGGTTTTGTGGTGCGTAATCCTTCTCCAGTAACGAGTAATTGGAGAAGTGAAAGATCTTTAGAGGACGAACTTATTGCTCAGAAGATCGTAGGTATTTCAGGGGTCGATACTCGTGCGCTCACAAGACATCTACGTGATCGTGGCGCTATGCGTGTGGGCATTTTCTCGGGCTTAAATCTTTCTCGTGAAGAGATGGTTATTGAAGTTCGAAAGCAACCCCAGATGTCGGGTTCTTACCTGAGTGAAGATGTATCGACGAAGCAGACCTATGTTGTCCCTGCACGCGGTCAAAAAAGATTCACAGTTGCCGCTATTGATCTGGGAATAAAGGGTGCAACACCGAGAGCGTTAGCAGAACGAGGCGTTGAAACCCATGTGATGCCATACAACAGCACTCTTGATCAGATACTTGCGATACGTCCAGATGGAGTCTTTCTCTCTAATGGGCCCGGAGATCCTGCAACAATGACTTCGGTAATCGAATTGGTACGTGAAATTCTTTTAGCCCAGATTCCTATTTTCGGAATATGTTTTGGACATCAGATATTAGGTCGTGCGCTCGGTTTTGAAACCTATAAATTACAGTTTGGGCATCGTGGAATCAATCAACCTGTAATTGATAAGAACACAAGCAAGGTTGAAATCACTGCGCACAATCATGGTTTTGCACTCAAAGCTCCAACTGAAGGAGTTTTCTCAACAGTATTTGGTACGGGAGAAGTTACCCACGTATCACTCAATGATGGTGTTGTCGAAGGCTTACAATTATTAGAGCGAGGCGCTTTCAGCGTTCAATATCATCCAGAAGCAGCAGCAGGACCACACGATGCAAGTTATCTTTTTGACCGATTCATTGAACTAATGCAGAAGTATCCAACAACTGTGAAGGTCAACTAATGCCTGTCGATACTTCAATTAAAAGCGTTCTAGTGATCGGTAGTGGACCTATCGTTATTGGTCAAGCATGTGAATTTGATTATTCTGGTACGCAAGCTTGTCGAGTACTTCGCGCCGAAGGAATTCGCGTAATCCTTGTTAATTCAAATCCTGCAACAATCATGACTGATCCTGAGTTTGCAGACGCAACTTACATCGAACCGATTACGCCAGAGTTTATTGAGCGAATCATCATTAAGGAAAAACCAGATGCTGTACTAGCCACACTTGGTGGTCAGACAGCTCTTAATGCTGCAATTGGTCTATACGAATTAGGCACCTTGGCTAAATATGGAGTGAAGTTAATTGGTGCTGACGTTGATGCAATTAAACGCGGAGAAAATCGAGAGTTATTTAGAGGAATCGTTGAAAAAGTCGGTGGAGAAAGCGCCAAATCCATTATTTGCCACACAATGGAGCAAGCTCTAGAAGCTGTAAAGACTCTGAATTATCCGGTTGTCGTTCGTCCTTCATTTACTATGGGCGGTTTAGGCTCGGGTATCGCATTCTCAGAAGATGAGTTGAAGCAGATAGCCGGTGCAGGGTTGCGACATAGCCCTACTTCAGAAGTACTACTTGAAGAGTCGATATTAGGCTGGAAAGAGTACGAACTCGAAGTTATGCGAGACAAGACCGACAACGTTGTCATCGTTTGTAGCATCGAAAATTTAGATCCTATGGGAGTCCATACTGGAGATTCGATCACTGTCGCACCTGCGATGACTCTGACCGATGTTGAATATCAAAAACTGCGCGATCTATCTATAGACATCATCCGCGAGGTGGGCGTCGATACAGGTGGCTGCAACATTCAATATGCCGTTAACCCAACCGATGGCCGAATAATTGTTATTGAAATGAATCCTCGAGTTTCACGATCAAGTGCTCTAGCGTCAAAGGCCACGGGATTTCCGATTGCAAAAATTGCTACGAAATTAGCGATTGGTTATACTTTAGATGAAATTCGTAATGACATTACACAACTAACTCCAGCTTCTTTCGAACCGACTTTAGATTACGTAGTTGTAAAAGCTCCTCGATTCGCCTTTGAGAAATTTGCCGACGCTGATCCAAGGCTTACAACAACTATGAAAAGCGTTGGTGAGGCCATGGCTATTGGTCGTAGTTTCCCGGAAGCGCTTATGAAGGCACTGCGTTCATTGGAACGTAAAGAAGCGATTTTCACTTTTCCTGTCGATAAGAGCGTCATTAATAAAGATGAACTGCTACTTAAGATGCGAACTCCAACCGAATACCGACTGCAGCAAGTGCAATTAGCTATGTGGGCTGGTTGTTCTATAGATCAAGTACACGAGGCTACTAAAATCGATCCTTGGTATCTACAACAAATACAAATTATCAACGAACGAGCTCTTCTTATTTCACAGCCAGGAGAATTGAATGCGGAAGTTCTTAGAAGCGCCAAGAGCTTAGGCTTTTCTGATTCACAAATTGCTGACTTGCGTGCAATTACTGAAGAAGATGTGAGGCGTACTCGAAACCATTTAGACATTCATCCTGTTTATAAGACAGTTGATACGTGTGCAGCTGAATTTGAAGCCTTTACTCCGTATCACTATTCAAGTTATGAAGAGGAAACGGAAGTAAGAACTCGGACCAAACCTGCAGTAATCATCCTGGGAAGCGGTCCAAACCGAATTGGACAAGGTATCGAGTTTGATTATTCATGTGTGCACGCGAGCTTCATTCTTCAATCCAGTGGTTATGAAACCATCATGGTTAACTGCAACCCTGAAACGGTTTCAACGGATTATGACACCAGCGATCGTCTTTATTTTGAACCTTTAACTTTAGAAGATGTTCTAGAAGTAATTCACGCCGAAACTATTGCCGGTCCTGTACTTGGAGTAATCACTCAACTCGGCGGTCAGACACCACTTGGTTTAGCTGCTGGACTAAAGAACGCTGGAGTGAAGATTCTGGGAACAAGTCCAGAAGCGATCAATTTGGCAGAAGAACGTGGTGCATTCGGTCAAATTCTTTCTCAAGAAAACCTCTTAGCACCAGAGTATGGAATGGCGGCTTCAGAACAAGAAGCTCTCGATATTGCAAAGCGAATCGGTTATCCAGTTTTGGTTCGCCCATCATTTGTTCTTGGTGGACGAGGTATGGAGATTGTTTACGACGACGAATCACTCGCTGGATTTATCTCTCGTGCTACTGACATAACTCCTGATCACCCAGTGCTTGTTGATCGTTTTCTTGATAGTGCGATTGAAATTGATGTTGATGCGCTCTATGACGGAAACGAGCTTTTCTTGGGTGGCGTAATGGAACACATCGAAGAAGCTGGTATCCATTCAGGTGATAGCGCTTGCGTAATTCCAGCCATGTCACTTAGTCGAGAACAGATTGCTGCAATCAAAGAAGCAACCACCAAAATTGCGAGAGCTGTAGGTGTTGTTGGTTTGATTAATATTCAATTTGCCATGAGCGAATCTCAGTTGTTTGTGCTTGAAGCTAATCCACGTGCTTCACGGACCGTTCCTTTTGTGAGCAAAGCAACCGGTGTGGCTCTAGCGAAAGCAGCGGCTCGTTTAGCAGTAGGTACATCCATCGCGGCTTTACGCGAAGAGGGTTTGTTGCCAGCTAATGGTGATGGCGTAGCACGAGGTATTTCGGTGAAAGAAGCAGTGTTGCCGTGGAATCGTTTCCGTCGTACCGATGGTCGGGGAGTGGACGCTGTTCTAGGCCCAGAGATGCGATCTACCGGAGAAGTTATGGGAATCTCAAACTCCTTTGGGCAGAGTTATGCAAAGTCTCAGATAAGTGCATTTGGTGCGCTTCCAAAAGGCGGAACTGTTTTCATTAGTTTGGCAGATAAGGATAAACAGCAAGGAATTCAAGCCGCCTATGATTTATCCCGAATTGGTTTCCGAATTCTCGCAACCGGTGGTACCGCAGATGCACTCAACGCTAAGTCAATAACGTGCACTCGTATTCGTAAGCACTCAGAAGGAACCGGACCTTTGGGCGAAAAGACGATTGTGGAATTAATCAATTCAGGTGAAATAGATTTGATTATAAATACACCCGTTGGACGCGGAACCCGACAGGATGGATGGCTCATCAGAACTGCTGCAGTTCAAAGATCAGTTCCGTGTATAACCACAACAGCAGGTTTCAAAGCAGCCGTTGAAGGTATTAAGTCTTTACAACGTGAAGAACTTTCGATTCGTTCTATACAGAGTTGGTTGGCTTAATAGTGGCTACTATCAATAAAGCGTCTGAACATGTGATTGCTACGGTTGTTTCCAATAAGCGCGTAGGCCAATATCACCAAATACTTTTAAATGTTGGCCAAATGGTAAATGGTTGCAAACCGGGGAACTTTGTTGCAATAAAAGTTGGCGGCGAAAATTCGAGAATGGTTCTTCGCAGAGCATTCGCTATTTCGCGCGTTTCACAGGCCCATACGGTGGTTCTATGGAGTTAATTGTGGCTCCCTTTGGACAAGGCAGTAAGTGGTTGTGTTCACAGGTTGAAGGTTCAACGATTGATTTGATAGCGCCACTTGGCACAGCATTTGGAATCCCGACAGAACCAGTACGCGCTTTGCTAGTTGGTGGAGGTTACGGTTCCGCCCCCTTGTTTGGATTAGCCGAAGTTTTGAAAAACAGGGGATGCCGCGTTGATATGTATCTTGGTGCAAGCACAGGCGCAAAAATTTATGCACCTATGGAGGGCAAGCGCTCGGTAAACGTTCTAAAGATTTATACCGAAGATGGTTCTATGGGAGAACGAGGACGAGTTACCGAGCCAATTCCAGCGCTGATATCTGATGGATTGGTAGATGTGATTTATTCCTGCGGTCCGATGCCTATGTTGCGTGCAATATCTGAACTTGTTCTCGGAAGCGATGTTGTACATCAATGCGCAGTTGAAGAATCAATGGCGTGTGGTGTTGGAATATGCATGACTTGCGTTCTACCGGTTAGTGATTCGGACGGCAATGTATCTATGAAGCGTTCGTGCATAGATGGTCCGGTAATGGATGGATCTAAAGTTATGTGGGATTTAGTAGGCAAAGTTCCCGAGGTTCACGCATGATTGATTTATCAACAACCCTTGGTAACGCATGGTTCCCATCACCATTATTCACAGCAAGTGGATGTGCAAGTTCGGGCAAAGAGTTAGCTCAATTTATTGATTTGCGAGAAATCGGCGCTGTCGTAACCAAATCAGTTATGAGCAAGCCAAGACACGGACGCCCAACTCCTCGAATGGCCGAAACCCCAAGCGGAATGATTAATTCAATTGGTTTACAAGGCCCTGGTATTGACGCATTTTTAGCTCATGATTTGCCGTGGTTAGTCAGTCAAAAAGCACGTGTCATAGTTTCTATCGCTGGAGAAACGGTTGAAGAGTACGCAACGCTAGCTCGTAAAGTTAGATCCGCTCCGGGCATTAGCGCTCTAGAAGTGAATATTTCTTGTCCAAATGTTGAAAATCGTGGCTTGGTTTTTGCGTGTGATCCTGAGGCATCTCGAAGAGTTATCGATGGAGTGAGAAAAACTCTCGGTGGAGAGTTACCAATTATCGCCAAACTATCTCCTGATGTTACAGATTTAGTTTCAATAGCTAAAGGCGTAGTGGATGCAGGAGCTGATGGATTAGCCCTTATTAATACGGTTCTATCGATGGTGATTAATCTGGACACTATGCGCCCACACCTTGCCGGAAAGACTGGCGGATTATCAGGTCCCGCAATACGACCAATCGCGGTACGAGCTATTTACCAAGTTCACGAAGCTCTTCCTAACGTACCTATTCTGGGTATGGGTGGAGTTTCAAGTGGGCGAGACGCTCTTGAGTTAATTTTGGCAGGTGCCAAAGGAGTTTCAATTGGTACAGCTTCCTTTGGAGATCCAGCTGCGATTATCACGATTCAAAATGAATTAATTGAACTCTTAAAAGCGCGTGGATTCACCTCGGTGGCACAAGCGGTCGGGTACGCACACCGAGTGATTGAAGAATCTGGAAACTCTTGATGAGTAGCAAAGCTCCAATCATTCTGGCCGTAGATACTTCTGATCTTGAGCTAGCTAAATTGTGGATTTCTCATACAAGCGAATACGTAAGCGTTTTTAAGTTAGGACTTGAATTTTTCTTAACCTTTGGCGCAGATGGAGTGCGTGCAATCACTGATAACTCAGATGCCAAGATTTTCTTGGATTTGAAGCTGCACGATATTCCCAACACCGTAAAGCACGCGGCAGAAAGCGTTTCTTCATTGAACCCGATGTTTTTGACGGTGCATGCCAGCGGAGGAGAGGCAATGATCCGTTCAGCCGTCGCTGCAATACCGCAAACGCATGTAACAGCAGTAACGATACTTACATCACTCTCTGACGCAGATGTCGCATCCATTGGTTTTGCGCAGAAAGCAATGCAATCAGCCACTGGTTTAGCCAAGTTAGCAGCATCAGCCGGAGCCCGCGCAATAGTTTGCTCACCGCTCGAAACGGCAAGTATCCGTTCTGCAATTGGTGAAGATGTACTGATTATTACACCGGGTGTTCGACCGTTATCGATGGTCGGAACAGATGATCAAAGTCGAACAATGACTCCATCGGAGGCGATAACTGCAGGCGCTAATTTCGTCGTTATTGGTCGTCCTATCACGAGCGCGTGGGAACCAACTGGTGTGGAAATTTCAAAGCGGGCCCGTGCAATAGCCAGTGAAATACTTAATTCTTAATTTCCTGTTTTTCGACTAGATTATGCATATGGGACTTCCACCGCAATTAACTGCTGATCAACGCAGTGCGGCGCTAGCAAAAGCTAAGCAGTCAAGACAGGAACGTTCATTAGTGAAATCAAAGGTAAAATCTGGCGAACTATCTTTATCCGAAGTTTTTAATCTAGCTAGTAAAGATCCTGTTATCGCAAAGATGAGAGTTGCAGAGTTATTAGCAGCAATTAGTGGTGTAGGAAAAATAAGAGCGCAAGCAATCATGGAGCGGTTAGATATTTCACCAACTCGACGAATCCAGGGTCTTGGAAAACACCAGATAGCTTCTCTCAATAGCGAATTCTCACCTACAACGACTCGCGGAAAACTAATCGTTCTATCTGGTCCGGGTGGGGTTGGAAAGAGCACTATTGCAGCGCATATTCGTAAGCAGAAAACTTTTTGGGTAAGTGTTTCATCAACTACTCGTAAACCACGTACGACTGAAAAACACGGTGTTGAATACTATTTTTTATCTGATGCCGATTTTGATAAAGAAATCAATGAAAATCATTTTTTGGAGTGGGCTCAATTTGCCGGCGCAAGATATGGAACGCCACGTGAACCGGTAGAAAAAGCTTTAGAGTCAGGGAAAAATGTTCTTCTCGAAATCGAAATTGAAGGGGCTAAGCAAGTTAAAATCCATGCCCCAGAAGCAATACTTGTTTTTCTTGAACCGCCTTCGTGGGAAGAACTTGTTTCACGCCTAGAAAAGCGAGCGACAGATTCCGCACAAAGAAGAGCCGAACGTCTACAACTGGCTCAAGAAGAGCTTGCCGCAGCCTCATTCTTCGATCACCGCCTCATTAATGATGAGGTCGAAGGCGTCGCACAGAAACTGTTATCCTTGGCCTCTGCCCACTAGGGCTTACCAGCACATTTGCTACGTTGAGGAGCTATGACAATGGACGGAATTACTAATCCACCTATTGATGAATTGTTAGACAAGAGCGGTTCAAAATATAGTCTTGTGCTTTACGCGGCTAAGCGTGCTCGTCAAATCAATGCGTATTACTCACAATTGGGTGAAGGTTTGCTCGAGTATGTAGGACCACTTGTTGAGACTCATGTTCATGAAAAACCACTATCGATTGCATTGCGCGAAATTAACGAGGGTTTGTTAACAATCGAAAACCTCGAGCCAACAGCGTAAGTTTTCCTATGAGTAGTGCCAAGCGAGAAATTGTTCTTGGAGTTGGTGGCGGAATTGCAGCATATAAAGCCTGTGACGTTTTACGGCGCCTTCAAGATTTAGATTTCTCCGTCACAGTTGTCCCGACACCATCGAGCTTAAACTTTGTGGGTAGTGCCACCTGGGAAGCGCTCTCAGGCAAAGCAGTAACAACGCAGGTATGGGAAAACGTTGAGGAAGTAAAACACGTATCTCTGGCAGATACTGCCGAAGCAATCATCATCGCTCCTGTGACTGCAGATCTTTTAGCCAGATTAGCTCAAGGTAGAGCAGATGATTTGTTAACCAATGTTATTAGTGCCAGCAAAGCACCAAAATTTTTGGTTCCGGCAATGCATCCACAGATGTGGCTCAATGAAACTACGCAGGAAAATGTACGTGTACTCAGATCTAGAGGATTTGCCGTAATGCAACCAGATACAGGTCGTCTAACTGGAGATGATTCAGGTGTTGGAAGATTTCCTGAAACCTCTGAAATCATTGCCAATTTTCTTGAACACATTGGATCGGTACAGGATTTAAAGGGTAAGAAATTTCTTATTTCAGCTGGTGGAACTCGCGAAGCAATAGACCCGGTTCGATATATAGGTAACCGTAGTTCCGGCAAACAAGGGGCTGCTATAGCTGCAGAAGCTCGTAATAGAGGAGCTTTGGTCACACTCGTACTTGCTAATTCAAATCTCACAGATATTGCAGGCATCGAATGCATTCGTGTTGAAACAGCACAACAGATGCACTCTGCTCTAAAGGAAAGAATGAGTGACTGTGATGTTTTGGTGATGACGGCCGCAGTTGCTGATGCTAAACCTGCTCATTTAGCTACGGATAAAATCAAGAAGAGTGAATTTAACTCCATAGAGCTGGTATCTAATGCTGACATACTCGCAGATCTAAGTTCACAAGCGAAAGATTCGCAGGTAATAGTTGGTTTCGCAGCCGAGACAACACGAATTGAAGAGTATGGATTGCAGAAGTTGAAGAGCAAGAATCTGGATTTCATTTATGTAAACGATGTCTCCGAAGGGGCGATATTTTCCTCCGACAGCAGCGAAGGGTATTTATTGAGTGCCGATGGGCAGAGCACCCATATTGCTCAGACATCTAAAGCAAAAGTGGCCAGAGTTATTCTCGATAACGTAGTTTCTAGGTTAAGTTATGCCAATGGCTAAGAGACTATTTACTTCAGAATCCGTTACAGAGGGGCACCCTGACAAGATTGCCGATCAGATTTCCGATGCGATATTGGATTCACTCATTGGGCAAGATAAAAAATCACGCGTGGCAGTCGAAACCCTGATCACCACAGGTCAAGTGCATGTTGCAGGTGAAGTTACCACTGATGCTTATGCAGATATCACGGGTATCATTCGTGAAACAGTAATAAACATTGGTTATGACTCATCAATAAAAGGTTTTGACGGAAACTCTTGCGGTGTATCCGTTTCTATTGGTCAGCAATCCCAAGATATTGCTCAAGGTGTTGATGATGCCTATGAAAATCGCGTGACATCTTCAGTTGATCCTTTAGATTTACAAGGAGCGGGCGATCAAGGTTTGATGTTCGGTTACGCCTGTGATGACACTAAAGAATTGATGCCATTACCTATTTGGCTTGCCCATGAATTAGCAGCGCAGCTTTCAAAAGTGCGTAAATCTGGTGCACTTGCATATCTACGTCCGGATGGAAAGACACAAGTCACGATTGAATACGAAGGTGACAAGGCGGTTGCACTCAATACTGTTGTTATTTCATCTCAGCACAGTGAAGAAGTTTCCGTAGAAAAGCAACTCACACCGGAAATTATTGAACACGTGATCAATCCAATTTTATCGAAGATTGATTTGCCCAAGAAGGATTTGCGAATACTCATCAATCCAACTGGTCGTTTTGTTATCGGCGGACCTATGGGAGATGCTGGGCTCACAGGGCGAAAAATTATCGTCGATACGTATGGCGGAATGGCTCGTCATGGTGGAGGAGCCTTTAGCGGTAAAGATCCTTCTAAAGTAGATCGCTCTGCAGCCTATGCGATGCGTTGGGTTGCAAAGAACGTTGTTGCGGCAGGGTTCGCACGTAGATGTGAAGTACAGGTTGCGTATGCAATTGGTAAAGCGCAGCCAGTTGGTTTGTTTGTCGAAACTTTTGGAACCGAAACAGTTCCTGTTACAAAGATTCAAGACGCAGTTTTACAGGTGTTTGATCTTCGCCCAGCAGCAATCATTCGCGATCTTGATCTTTTGCGTCCAATTTATTCAAAAACCAGTGCTTATGGACACTTTGGACGTGAGCTTAAAGAGTTCACATGGGAGTCAACGAGCCGCGTCGATGCTCTGCGCGCAGCCATTAAATAATCATTCGGTTATCTAATGCAGAGCGTTAAACCGCTACGCCTCAAAAGAGAAACGTTTCGCGGTAAGTCCGAGACTGATCCGTCGACAATTGTTAATGTGTGGGTAGATTCTGGACTATCACATTTAGATGGGGTTTATTCCTATCGCATTCCAACTGAACTCAAAGAACGAATCTTCATTGGGTCTCGGGTAAAAGTTCCTTTTAATTCTCGTAGTTGCGAAGCTTTGGTAGTCGAGTTGGTGAATAGCGAAGAGGCAAGCAATCAATTTAAAGTTATCGAATCCTTATTAGGCGAGATTCCAGCTACCAGTG
>JBILSQ010000072.1:0-4435 GCA_044372035.1 Candidatus Planktophila sp.
CTGATCTTCTGCATCGTGGCATTTCTAGAGGTAAATCAAATACATATATTCAAATTCCTACAGGCGCTGGTCAAGAGAGTGCCGATCGCATCGAATTTTGGAAAGAGCGCGGAGCAGCGCAGGCAGAACGAGTGGGCGCCACATGTCATTTTTTGCCAATCCTAAAGAGAGAAGATGCATTTAATCCGCAGTACATTGAAGAAGTAACAAATGCTGGACTTATTTATTTTTCAGGTGGAGATCCTGGTTACATCACTGAAGTTTTTGAAGGAACGCCACTGTGGGAAAAGATAAAACAAGAGTTCAATTCAGGCTCTTCGTTAGCCGGTTGCTCGGCGGGCGCAATGGCATTTGGATCAAAGATTGTGGGCTTGCGAATATCACATGCCCAGAGTGGACTTGGATTAATTCCAGAAATTGAAGTTATTCCACACTATGACAAGTTTCTTGGATGGGTTCCAGATCGCATTGCATCAATTGCACTTCGAAGCGATGAAGGAACATACCTACTTGGTATTGATGAAGATACTGCACTTGTGCTCACTGATAAATGGCGAGTACAAGGCCGCGCCAAGGTTCATGTATTAAAGGGTCTTGCAGAATCACCACAGACATTTGCAAGTGGTGAAGAAATTACCCTGCTTCACACATTTGCCTAGCTAGGAATTGAGCTGTCCGGCACCAATAAAATCTGCGACAAATGCATTTGCTGGTTTGTTAGTTAAATTAGCAGGCGTATCAACTTGTTGTAACACTCCATCATTGAGCACAGCAACGCGATCACCCAGTGCCATAGCTTCTTCTTTATCATGCGTAACGTAGACAGTCGTAATTCCTAAGCGTCTTTGCAGTGCTGCAATTTGTGTGCGAGTTGCAACGCGCAATTTTGCATCAAGGTTTGAGAGAGGTTCGTCCATGAGAAATACTTGTGGCTCTCGAACAATTGCGCGACCCATTGCAACACGTTGACGCTGGCCACCGGAAAGTGCTTTCGGTTTGCGTTCTAAGAATTCTTCGAGGTCTAAGAGCTTTGCAGCTTCAAGAACTCTGCGATCACGTTCTTCTTTTGCAATCCCTGCAATCTTGAGTGCAAAGCCCATATTTTCTGCAACGCTCATGTGGGGATACAACGCATACGATTGAAAGACCATTGCGATATCGCGATCTTTCGGTGCCACCTGCGTGACATCTTTACCGCCAATTAAGATGCGTCCTTCATCAACTTCTTCTAATCCTGCAAGCATTCGCAATAAAGTTGATTTTCCACAACCAGAAGGTCCGACAAGAACTAGAAATTCTCCATCTTTAACCTCGAGATTTAACTTGTTTATTGCCGGTGTTGTCGATCCCGGATACGTGCGTGATGCGTTTTCAAACACAACTGTTGCCATGAAAATTTTCTCCTTCTCCGGGCAGGTACGTGCCCGACGCTCCTGTGATGAAGGTGATGAGCCCGAGTGAACTCAACGTTTATAAGTTTAGCGCGTGAGAACATTGGGCATTCCTGTAGACTTATGAACCTTATGGAGCCCCACTCGTTCGGCGGTTTACTCGGCGCTTTAGCAACTGTCACAGCTCTGATTCTTCTCGGCTCACTCTTTGTCGCGGCTGAAATTGCTCTCATCTCACTTCGCGAAAGTCAGGTACGCCAAATGGCTACTACTGGCAAACGTGGAAAACGGGTAGCAGCTCTCTCTGCAAACCCAAACCGATTCTTAGCTGCAGTTCAAGTTGGCATAACACTCTGTGGTTTTCTATCCGCAGCGTTGGGCGCCGAAAAACTCGGCGAATACGTTATTCCGTGGCTTGAAAGCCTAGGCATTAGCAGTTCATTAAGTTCGATTACATCACTCATTGGCGTAACAGTTGTTATTGCTTATTTTTCCTTGGTCTTTGGCGAACTCGTTCCGAAGCGTTTAGCGCTATTTCGCACAGAACAGATTTCACTTGCACTTGCTCCAATAATTGATGTTGTGGCAATTCTTTTTCGCCCAATTATTTGGCTACTGTCACACTCGACAAACTTAGTTGTTCGAATCTTCGGAATTGATCCGAAAGAACAAAGAAGTGCAATGTCTGAAGAAGAGCTGCTGGATCTAGTCGCTGGCCATGCCGCTTTGACAGATGAAGAGCGCGACATCGTTGAAGAAGTATTTAACGCATCAGAGCGACAGATTCATGAGTTGATGGTGCCGCGTACCGAAGTTGATTTCATGGATGCTTCGCTGACGGTTTCTAAAGCAATCGAACTTGCGGTCGATAAAGCGCATTCACGTTACCCAGTTGTTCGTGGTTCAACCGATGAAGTAATTGGCTTTATTCACGTACGAGATTTGCTCGATACTTCCCTCATTTCAACGGGTGGAAAAGTTCAGGAGCTTGTTAGAAACATTATGTACTTACCAGGCACAAAGGGTGTTTTGCCTGCGCTTACGGAAATGCGTAATCAGAGACAACATCTGGCAATTGTTTTGGACGAGTACGGTGGCACCGACGGAATCATTACATTAGAGGATTTAGTTGAATGTCTGATCGGAGATATCCGAGACGAATACGACTCAGATGACATGGAAGTTCAACTCGAATCTCAAACTGGCGATTTCGAAGTTGATGGATTGATTTCGATTGAAGATTTATGCGAGCAGACAGGTTTTGAAATTCCTGAAGGACCGTATGAAACAGCAAGCGGCTTTGTCATGCATGTGCTTGGCCGAATTCCCGCAGTAAACGATGTTGTAAGTATCAATGGAATGAAATTTACTGTTTTGACACTAGAAGGTAAGCGAGCAGGTCAGCTATTGATCTCTCGAAACGCCTAGTTCGTGCGAGAATTAAGACCATGAGCACCAAGCGAGTACTTTCCGGCATTCAGCCAACGAGTGACTCCTTTCATTTAGGTAATTACCTAGGAGCCGTTAAACAATGGGTCGAGTTACAAGATGGCCATGATGCTTTTTACTGCATCGTTGATTTACACGCGCTCACTGTCGAAACTGAACCTGCGCTTATGCGCAAAAGAACGCTTGCCTCTGCCGCACAGTTATTAGCTCTAGGAATCTCTCCAGAAAAATCCACGCTTTTTGTACAGTCACATGTTCCAGAACACAACCAGTTAGCGTGGATTATGGAGTGCATAACTGGATTCGGAGAAGCAAGCCGGATGACGCAATTTAAAGACAGAACAGCAAAAGGTGGATCAGATTCAACAAAAGTTGGAGTCTTCACCTATCCGATGTTGATGGCTGCAGATATTTTGTTGTATCAAGCAGATTTAGTTCCGGTGGGCGAAGATCAACGTCAACACATAGAGCTCACACGAGATTTAGCAGAACGATTTAATTCACGCTACGGATCAACTTTTAATATTCCTGCTGGATTCATTCTTAAGCAGGGCGCTAAAATTTATGATCTACAAAATCCAACTGCGAAAATGAGCAAGTCAGCAGATTCAGCTGCAGGACTTATTGAAATCCTTGACACCCCAGAAGTAAATACGAAAAAGATAAAGTCAGCTGTTACTGATGCCGGACGCGAAATTACCTTTGATGAAAAAGAGAAACCTGGCGTAAGTAACTTACTAACTATTCATAGCGCTCTTTCTGGGCAAAAGATTTCTGAACTTGAAAATCACTTCTCTGGAAAAGGCTATGGAGATCTCAAGAGCGAAGTAGCTGAAGTTGTCGTTGAATATCTCAAACCAATACGCGAAAAAACCCTAGAGCTTCTATCTGATGAGGCACATTTACTATCAATACTCGCCAATGGCGCTGCAAAGGCTCATGAAGTGGCATCCACAACCCTGGCCAAGACGTACTCCAACCTGGGTTTAGTGCGCTAAGTAGGTTAATAGTTTCAACTTAAGGTTGAGACTTTCTTCTTTTTACCTTGTGTTCATTCTTGCTCATACCTAATTGTTGAGTCGCCGCTATAGGGTGAGCCCACAATTTAATTCCGTAATTGAGCCCGTATTCGAAGCGGTTTCATAGGAATTCTTAGGAGGAGTGCATTAATGAATTCATTAATTAAGAAGTCGACGAAAGTTGTAGCAGCTCTTGCAGCGCTAACACTTATCGCCGGATGTTCATCTTCATCTGACAGTGCATCATCAAGTGTTAAAGCTTGTCTTGCACTAGATACAGGCGGAGTTGACGACAAGTCATTTAACGCATCAGCATGGGCTGGCGCACAAGCAGCAGAATCAGCTGGCGCAGAGGTTAAGTACCTTGCAGCTACTTCAGATGCAGATTACGCACCAAATATTAAGAAGTTAGTTGATGAAGGTTGCAGCATCGTAATTGGTGTTGGATTCTTGATTAACGGTGCAATCGTTGAGGCTGCTAAGGCTTATCCAGATACAAAGTTTGCAATCGTTGACCAAGATGGAAAAGATCACGGACCTGCTGGAGATCAATTCCCAGGAACCGTTATTGAAAAC
>JBILSQ010000073.1:0-4352 GCA_044372035.1 Candidatus Planktophila sp.
GTCACTCAATTACATCTATGCAGGCAATTTATGTTCCTGCAGATGACATTACTGACCCAGCGCCACACACAACATTCGCGCACTTAGATGCAACAACAGTGTTGTCTCGTCCGATTTCAGAGCTTGGAATTTATCCAGCTGTGGATCCGCTTGACTCAACATCTCGCATCTTGGATCCACGCTATATCGGTGAGCACCACTTCCGTGTTGCAAACCGTACAAAGCAGATCTTGCAGCGCTACAAGGATCTTCAAGACATTATTGCAATCCTTGGTATCGACGAACTCTCAGAAGAAGATCGTATTCTTGTTGGACGTGCTCGTCGCATTCAACGCTTCTTGTCACAAAACACATTCGTTGCAAAGGTCTTTACTGGTATCGAAGGTTCATTCGTTCCACTAGCAGACACAATTGCAGCATTCGAAGCACTTGCAGATGGAAAGTACGATCACATTCCAGAGCAGGCATTCTTCATGTGCGGTGGACTCGATGACGTAGAACGTAGAGCTGCCGAACTAGCAGCCAGTGTTGGAAAGTAATAACTAATGCCACTTAACGTCGAATTAGTATCGCCACAAGAGCGAGTCTGGTCAGGGCAAGCAAAGTTTATTTCTGCTCGCACGATCGAAGGTGATCTCGGTGTATTGCCAGATCACGCTCCGCTCTTTGGCGTACTAGTTGACGGCGTTGTTCGAATTGATGGTGTTGATGGAACTTCCACTGAATTTAGCGTTCATGGTGGATTTATCTCTGTATCAAATAACCGCGTTTCAATTCTTACTGAATCAACTGACGCTAAGAAATAATCAGTCAGCTCGCCGTTTATTTAAGGTGATGCTCAGTCTGAATTAATCGAACAGTCTGGGACTTGCCCCGCATAACTAAAGACTGGCTAATTACGCCGTATGTTGTGTATCTAATTCCTCGCAGCAACTCACCATCTGTAATTCCTGTTGCTGATAAAAACACGTCATCAGAGTTAATTAAATCTCGCGTTGTTAAGACCTTGCTTAAATCATGTCCGGCGGCGAGGGCACGTTCTTTTTCATCATTATCTTTAGGATGCAGTTTTCCTTGAATAGATCCGCCTAAACAGAGCATTGCAGCAGCCGTAATCACGCCTTCTGGTGTTCCGCCAATACCCATTAACAAGTCAATTCCAGTATCTGGTCGCGCTGTTTCAATTGCTCCAGCAACATCGCCATCTTGAATCAATCGAATACGAGCACCAGCCTCACGAATCTCTTTAAGCAAAGTTTCATGACGTGGACGGTTGAGTACGACCACAGTTATGTCTGAAATGCTCATGCGTTTAGCTTTTGCAACTGCTTGAATGTTTGCTTTAGTTGAAGCATTAATATCAATTACTGATGCAGCTTCTGGTCCAGTAACAATTTTGTTCATGTAAAAAACTGCTGATGGGTCATACATAGAACCACGTGGTGCCAGAGCAATCACGCTAATGGCGCCGTTCATTCCGTTGGCCGTCAAAGATGTTCCATCAATTGGATCTACTGCTACATCGCACTCGGGCCCAAGACCGTTACCAACTTCTTCGCCGTTATGCAGCATCGGTGCGTCATCTTTTTCGCCTTCTCCAATGACAACAACGCCAGACATATCAACTGTGTTAATCATCTTTCTCATTGCTTCAACGGCTGCTTGGTCGGCTAAATTCTTTTCACCGCGACCAACCCATGGCGCCGCTGCTACGGCCGCAGTCTCAGTTACACGAACAAGTTCGAGAGCAAGATTGCGATCTGGATCCTGAATTACACTCACGCTTTCTCCCTTCGAACATCTGCTCCCAATGAGGACAATTGTTGCGCAAAATTTGGGTATCCGCGGTCAACGTGGAATGCACCGTCAATTGTGGTTTCACCTTCGCTTACAAGGGCTGCTAAAACCAATCCTGCCCCTGCTCTGATGTCAGTTGCTTCTACCGGAGCACCAGAGAGCTGTGAGATACCGTGAATAGAGGCGTGGTGACCATCGACAGTGATTTGTGCACCTAAACGAGTTAATTCATTGACAAACATAAATCGAGATTCGAAGACATTCTCAGTAACTATGGCATCTCCGGTAGCAATCGAATTAAGTGCAATTACCATCGGCAATAAATCTGTAGGAAAACCCGGATAGGGAAGTGTTGAAACATCAATTGATTGCGGACGAGAATCCATGCGTACACGTATTCCATCTTCGGTGCTGGTGATGATTGCGCCTGCTGATGTTAACTTCTCAAGCGGCAACTCTAAATCTTGTGGACGGGCGCCATGAATTGTTATGTCTCCCTGCGTCATTGCAGCCGCAAACGCCCATGTTCCTGTAATGATGCGATCAGGAATTGTGGCATGAGTAGTTGGATTTAACTTTTTTACGCCTTCAATTGTTATAACTGGTGAACCTAAGCCACTTATTTTCGCTCCCATTGAAATGAGAAACTCTCCAAGATCTACAATGTCAGGTTCGCGAGCAGCATTTTCAATAGTTGTTGTGCCCCGCGCCAAAACTGCTGCGGTCATAATATTTTCAGTTGCTCCAACACTTGGAAAATCTAATTCGACAGGCGCTCCGGTAAGTCCATTCGGAGCTTCTGCGATGACATAACCGTGTTCGATGTGCGCTTTAGCACCGAGGGATTCCAAACCTTTAATGTGAAAATCTAAACCACGCGAACCAATGGCGTCGCCACCAGGAAGTGCAACTTCTGCTTTACCGGTACGAACAACAAGTGGACCGAGTACGTTAATTGATGCACGCATCTTGCGCACTAAATCGTAATCAGCGCGATGTCCTGGAGTTTCTGGAACACTTATTTTTAACTCTGAACCCTTATTTTCTACGGTACAACCCAAACGAGTCAGCAGGTCTGCCATGATGTTTACATCGGCAATATCTGGAACATTTGTAATTGTTGATGTTCCGGGAGCCAAGAGCGCGGCAGCCATCAACTTAAGAACGGAATTTTTGGCGCCAGTAACCTGCACTGAGCCGCGAAGATTAGCCCCGCCTTGGACGCGAAAACGATCGGCATCAGCCACCGGTTTACCCCCGCCCATTTTTTCTTCAATACCCATACTTTGAGTGGTCACATCGTAACTCTCCTAATAGGCTCCACCCATGGTTCATTTAACGCGTATCTATACAAAGACAGGAGATGACGGCACAACCTCCCTAGGAGACATGAGCCGTACATCTAAAAACGATCCTCGCCTCGAGGCCTATGCCGATGTCGATGAAGCTAACTCATCCATTGGTGTCGTGCTTTCTACCGACGAAATTAGTGGTGACTTTCGAGCACTTCTAGTGCGCATTCAAAATGATCTCTTCGATGTTGGCGCCGACTTGTGTACACCAGTTGTTGATGAACCAAAGATCGAACCGCTAAGAGTTGTTGAATCTCAAGTTGCCTATTTAGAAGCACAGATTGATAAGTTCAATGAAGAGCTAGAGCCTCTTGAGTCTTTCATTCTTCCTTCAGGTACACCTGCAGCATCTCACTTGCACGTTGCGCGAACTGTTACTCGTCGAGCAGAACGTCGAACATGGGCAGCAATTCATGCATTTGGTGGGGGAGTCAATCCACTCACAGCAAAGTACTTGAATCGCCTATCAGATCTGCTCTTTGTGCTTGCACGAGTAGCAAACAAAGAAGTTGGCGATCAGCTGTGGGTGCCCGGAGCCAATCGCTAGCTTGGTGTAAAGAAGTTTCGCTTAACTAAATCTGGTGCAGGATTATGGTGGCAACTAATTGCAAGGTTGCTTGCCTTAATATTTTTTAGGATATTTCCATCAGCATCTCTATGTTTTATTTCACTCACTAACATGATGCTTTGAAATACCTGTGCATTTGTTCCTCTAGAGATAGTCCTTAAATTTCCAAGGATCGCTTCTACTTTGCCTGTCTTTAAATCAATCCGTTCAAAAGTAGAAGTAACTTCCCACCACGTACATCTATTCTCAGAAGCTACGGTGATTGCGCCACATGCATATTCATCGCACTCTAAGAGATCTGCACGAAGTGGCGCCTTCGAAGGACTTGAATTAAGTGACGAGTCACATTGCAACTCTGCAGCTGTAGGAATCTTTGCAAAGACTTCACCCTCTTTAGTGAATCCAGATGGTGGCCATTTTTCACCAAAACATACGACAGGTTGCAATGGAGGAAGTTTCTTCTTCTTTTTCTTTTTCTTCTTTGTAACCTTCTTCTTTGCTTCTGGTTTTTTAGTCTCTTTGGTGGAAACCTCTGCGCCTGTTTTTTGGCTTGGCTTTGGAGTTGAGGTGGCCGCGTATGCAGAAGTCACCGAAAGAGACAGCGCGGCAATCACAAACGTTGCAATTAATTTTCT
>JBILSQ010000009.1:0-14608 GCA_044372035.1 Candidatus Planktophila sp.
ACTTCGCAAAATACGATGAGCTTCTTCAATTGTGTACGTTAAATCTTCGGGATTGTGACGCAATACCACTAGGTCATAAGCGCGATCGGTTAACTTAGTCATTACATCCATTACTGAATTAGTAATAAGTCGGTATCGAGATGGCGCAATATCTGCATCCTGCATTGCAATTCGTGCAATTCGTGAGTGTTCAGTCTCATCATCAATTGAGGTAAGAGTTCCGCTCGTAATCATTCCGCCCAAAATCCAGAGACTTCCGACGCCAGATCCGGTGCCAACCTCAACAACTGATTGCGCAGATAGTTGATGCGCTAGTGATCGAAGATAAGCACCGACTCCTGTAGTGGCGTCGTTAGCACCAACTTCGATTCCTCGATTTCTGGCTCGGAGTTGAAACTCATCTTCGGAAATGAAGTTTTCTGCATACGCGTGTGGATCAATTTTCATCATAAACTCATAATCCAATCAATAAGCAAGCGAACACCGTATCCAGTTCCACCTTTTGGAGATTCACCTGCATCACTTTCACTTCGTGCAGTTCCTGCAACATCTAAGTGCACCCATTTCCTTTTTCCTGTAAATTTTTCAAGAAATAATGCTGCGGTTACCGAGCCTGCGGAGTAGTCACCTTTATCAGCTGTGTGATTGAAATCTGCAATGTCACTCTCGAGAGAATCTTGATAATCATCAATGAGTGGCATATGCCAGAGTCGATCGCCTGAAGATTCTCCAGCAGTGATTAATTGCGTTGCTAATTGCGTATCTCGCGTATACATCGCCCCGTATTGGCGACCAAGTCCTAGTGTGGCGGCGCCTGTTAAAGTGGCAATATCAAGCAAGTAATCTGGATCTAGTTTTGCATCGGCATATGCCAAGCCATCAGCTAAAACCAAGCGTCCTTCGGCATCTGTATCAAGTACTTCAACTGTGGTGCCGCCGTAATGCGTAATTACATCACTCGGTCTTTGCGATGTTCCAGAGAGTGCATTTTCTGCACACATTAAAAGCGCTGTGACTTTTACTCGCGGCTGTAGTTCTGGCAACGCACCAACAACGTTGAGTACAGCTGATGCGCCAGCCATGTCGCTCTTCATCGCCATCATGAGATCGTATGGACGCTTGAGTGAAACTCCACCAGTATCAAATGTGATTCCTTTGCCTACAAGAACTACGTGTGGAACTCGCTTGGCACTTGATTTCGGCGTGTACGTTATTTGGATAAATCTTGGGCCTGGCTTGGGGGACGAGTTTCCGACAGCACGCAATCCACCAAATTTTTCTAGCTCTTTTCCGGCTAAAACCTTGATTGAAAGCTTGCCCTCTTTAGCAATCTTTTGAGCCTGATTAGCCATCCAGAGCGGATTCTTAATATTTGAAGGAGTGTGAACAAAATCGCGAGCGCGACAGACTGAGTGAGAGATTACTTGTGCATCAAAAATAGTTTTCTCGCTCTTGCACACAACATTAAATGTCGGTTGATCTGGTTTTGAGTCACTCTTGAGCGACCAGGTGTATGCGCCAAGTACTGCTGAAATCGCATGAGCCCTTATGTCTTTTGAATCTGTTGCTAATAAAGTGGAGACAATTATTTTCTTCCCGCGTAATTTTCTGCCAAGACTTGCCGCAGCAAGTCGATGAGATTGCGTGCTTTGATCACCCAACCCAATAAGGAAAATACGATCTGCTTTAGTGGCTTTTTGGCTTATGGGAATTTCTAGGATTTCGCCCGCTTTACCGCCTGGTTGAAAAAAAGTAATTTCATCAATGAGATCTACATCAAAAAACTTTTCTATTGTGGCTATGGCTTCGACTGAGCCGACTAATTCGTATGTGGAATCTTCAGATTTAACAAAACCAACTGCAATTGCATCAGCGCTAATAATCTCTTCTAGCGAAGATTCAATGCTATTGAGTTGGGCGTAGGCCATAGCGCACAGGCTAACTAAAAAAAGAAGAAATGCGTCTTATTTCTTGACGAGGGAAACTGCGGCATGCAATGCGGCGCTGAGGTTATTTGCTTCCTCTGCATTCATCTCAACTACGAGACGACCTCCGCCTTCAAGAGGAATGCGCATCACGAGTGAGCGAGCCTCTTTGGTGACCTCCATAGGACCATCACCCGTGCGGGGTTTCATAGCTGCCATCTGGAGACTCCTTAGGGAATTACATCGAAGAGCGTTCTGCAAGAGGATAAGTATCTCGCATATAGAGCCGTATATGAAATCGAGAAAATGGGCTTATAGACCCAGGGTTTTGCTCAGGCGGGCCTTTCCGGTGGCTATTACAGCGGCAACAGAACGCTCAGGAACGCCCAATTTTTGAGCGATTTCAATAGCACTCATTGATCGCAAATAATGCATCATCAAAATAATTTTTTCTTCCTCTGGGAGCGCAGCCAGAACTTCTGCCAAAGTTTTGGGTTCGCTCATACGACAAGTTTACTGTGCAGATAGGCGGCAATCCCCCGGATACACCCAACTTATTATGCGAGTTATCTAAGAGTTCGTGCGAATCTACGCAGAGAAATCCATACTCCAACGTATAGAGCAGGTTTAAGTATCAGAAATATAACTCGTGGTGCCCAAATAATTTCTGACCAATTAAAGAGTGATTTCTGATCATTGATTGCAACGACTTCAAATCTACCTGTGCCTTTAATAATCTTTCCAGTATGTAAAACATCACATATCGAAGGAGGTTGCCAATTGGTCACAACCATTGTGTCTAGAACTCCAAAAAATTTAAAGCGTGGAAACAACTTATGTAAAGGTCCAGTGAAGGCAGCAATTTCCGTACCTGGGCCATTTTCTATTTCTGAAGTAAGCCACACTGAAGTCTGCAACATCCATGTGCCTTGTTTTTCCCAATCAACAATTTCATTCCATGCCCGTTGCGCACTACATGGCAACGTTAGTGAGAGTGCGATGTGATTATCGGCCACCGCAAATATCCAATGCTTGATCAATTGTTGTGCACCAATGAAGTAACTCTCGCTGTCCAGGCTTAACAAAGCCTTCAACCTCTAAGTGATCTATCAGAACTTTTAGTGGGTCATACAAACCAAATGGATCCAGAACAACAACTGGCTTCTGGTGAAAATTTAAGAAGCGTCCAACCCAAATTTCAAAGAGCTCTTCTAGCGTTCCGAGTCCTCCAGGCAATGCGATAAATGCATCGGCTAGTTCTTCGATTTTTCCCTTGCGCGCTCGCATCGAATCAACAATCTGTAGTTCATGGCTATCTTTATCCGCAAATTCGATATCGACCAATAATTGCGGGATTACGCCAATTGTGTGGCCACCTGATTTTCTAACACCGCGTGCAACCGCGCCCATCATTGAAATATGGCCACCACCTGAAACAAGATTCCAGGAACGTGCACCAATTGCTTCTCCGAGTTCAAATGCTAAATCTTGATATTTCGTATCAATAGTTGGAGAAGATGAGCAATACACAGATATTCGCAACGACATGGGTGTAACAATAGGCGTTACGCTTAGCCCATGTCACAACAGATCGCTTCCGGTCATGGCCTTGCAACGCTTTCACTCAGTGGGGCCGTTTTGGATACCTGGTTTCCAGAGCCCGCCTTGGGAAATCTTTCAGCTCCGGTTTTGCCATTTCTTTCTGCATTAGCTGGTGTTGATGAAATTCGTGGTGTTAAGCGTGAAGTTGTTTCACTCGAAATTGATTTAAACAAGGCACCCGAATCTGTTAGTGATGCATACCTTCGTCTGCACTTACTCTCACATAGAGTGATTAAGCCTCATGGGGCAAACTTGGATGGCATCTTTGGAATTCTAAATAATGTTGTGTGGACTTCTGTTGGTCCCTGTCCAGTAGAAAATTTCGAAATTACGCGCGCAAATCTTAAACAAAAGTTTGGCGCAATTACAGTTTTATCTGTCGATAAATTCCCACGAATGGTTGATTACGTAATCCCTTCAGGTGTGCGTATTGCAGATGCTGATCGCGTTCGACTAGGTGCACATTTAGCAGCCGGAACGACAGTTATGCATGAAGGATTCGTAAACTTCAACGCAGGAACACTCGGAACATCAATGGTTGAAGGAAGAATTTCAGCAGGAGTGGTTGTTGGTGATGGAACCGATGTTGGTGGCGGTGCGTCAATCATGGGCACTCTCAGCGGTGGTGGAAAACAAATAATCTCTATTGGAGAAAAGTGTTTACTCGGCGCTAACTCTGGGCTCGGTATTTCTCTCGGAAATAATTGCGTTATCGAAGCTGGTACATACATCACAGCGGCAGCAAAAGTGCGCTTGCCAGATGGTGAAATTGTTAAAGCATCCTCTTTATCTGGCGCGAACAATATTTTGTTCAGACGCAACTCTCTGGATGGTTGCCTCGAAGCAGTTATGCGAGAAGGTTCTTGGGGCGGATTGAATTCGGTTTTGCACTCAAACTAAATTAAGTTAAACCATGCAGACGGTAGCTGAGTTCTGCTTCTAAAAGTTTCTCCACGTAATGTAGATGTTTTTCCTTCACTCGACGTAGCGGTAATAGTGGCTACTGTCCCAGTTGTATTTCGAGAATCAATTGTCAGAGCCACAACATCGGTGAGTAAAAATGCCTTAGCAAGAAGTGGTTGAGCTAATGGTCGTGTCCATGTAAAGAAGCGCGGATTAATTGCTGGATCTTGGCTATAAGGATCAGCAACGCTTGTAGTGAAACTTCTCTCTTGGCCCCATGCATTCACACTTGTCTCAGTCTGTCCTCCACTAGATGAGGTAAAGAACGCACTGATAGGCAGGTTGTTTAATGTTAATACTTCACCAGTTGTTTCAGAAGTTGAACTTGCTTGAACCGCTGCTTTCCACAGTGCTCCATAAATTGGCTCACTCTCTTTTGAAAAACCAACAAAAGCTTGATCGGAAATATTGTTATATACATTGCAATCACAAGCTCTTCTTGTAACACCGAGCCTGCTTAAAGCATATGAACGAGACGCGATACCTTGAGCGATTAATGCTTGTGTGGGCCACGATGATGGAACTTCTCCGATACCGAATAAATACTCGTCGTGAATGCGAACTGTGTTAGTTATTTCCATTCTGTGTCCCACTACTGGCGCCCGCACAGATTTAATGTGAATCTGTCCGTAGCGATATTTCACACTCTTGGAATTTACACGCAGAGAAACGGTTGATGGCAGACCTTCTAGGTAGCGGGTGCCTGACCAACGAACACTCCAGATTGAATCCGTCCCAATTAATTGCGAATTTTTGCCCGTAACAACAGAAGCAGCAACCCTGGAACCCTGTTGGGTAAATGAAATACCCGACTTCCAATCGAGAACTGCAGCCGGCACTGCAGATAAATCTTCTCCAACTTCGCCTTTATACAGATTTAGGATTGAGCCTTGTGTTCCGGATTTAAGTGTTGCTTGCAGAAGTAAGTGACCAATATTTACACGAATATTCTGATTATCTGCAAGCGAAGCGATTTGAGCACCAGAATAATAATAAGTGAGTATTGAATGTGCTTGTGCTCCATTGAGTGCCATACCGCGTGCACCAATTTGGCTTAACCCAACACCGTGACCATATCCCGTTCCTTGAAAGTTAAAAGTTGCTGGGATTTCTACAGCTTGGGCTGGTGAAATAGAAAGAAGTAAAGAAAAGAGAACTAGAAAAGTTCTAGAGGTCCTCATCAATGACAGAGCTCTTTCCTAGATGCAAGAAATCTTGATACGCATCAATGATCTGATTGGGCTCTCCGCGATTAACTAACTTACCTTTGTGCAGCCAGGCAACATCATTGCAAATTTCGCGAAGCGTTCCCATTGCATGACTTACTAATATCAGAGCGCGATCTTCACTTCGTAATTCCTTTATTTTATTAAAGCTTTTCTCCTTAAAGTGGGCATCGCCAGTACTGAGCGCCTCATCAACAATCAAAATATCTGGTTGAACAGTTGCAGCAACAGAAAAACCAAGTCGTGCATACATTCCCGATGAATAAGTACTCATTGGAGCATCGATTGCATCGCCTAACTCTGAGAACTCTGCGATTTCTTCGAAGTGATCTTCAATCTCTTTTCGACTCATACCTGCAGCCAGACCACCCAAGTGAACATTTGCTCGACCTGACATTGCTGGATTAAAGCCAACTCCAAGTGCTAGCAATGTGCTGACGCTTCCGAAAACTTCTATTCGACCTTTTGTTGGAGGAATGATTCCTGCAATTGTGCGCATGAGTGAAGATTTGCCAGCACCATTTGTTCCAATGACACCGAGCACTTGGCCGTACGCAACATCCAAATTTACATTTTCCAGTGCTTGCACAACACGAGTTTGTTTTGTTCCGCGTCCTAGCGCTTTTGCGCGCGCCTTTAGAGTTGGTTTGCGAACTATTGCAGTCGTATACGTAAGACTGAGATTCTTAACAGAAACTGCAATATCTCCAGTTTTATGTTGGGTGCTAGAGGCGGACAGCGAACTCACGCTCCCTCGATAAGAAGAAATAAGTTCCAAGAAGTAAAACGCCTACAGCCCATGCCAGCGCCGTGAGCATGCTGCTTAGATTCGGAGCTTCTGCGTGGACAATTGCAAGTGACCATGATTCTAAAATCGGAAATAGCGGATTAAAGTATTCAAATACTCTTAACTCTGGTTTGAGCGCCGAAGCTTCATACAGAATTGGTGACAAGTAAAGAAAAGTTCTGGTTAGGTATGGCAAAAAGCTGGCGATGTCACGGAAATAAACGTTAATAGTTGAGATAAGAATTGCTACACCTAAGGAAAAGATCAGCGTAATAATGATTACAGGAATCGACCACAACATTTCCCAACCAAATGGCAATCCCAATACCGTGCGCATAATCATGTAAACCATAATTGTTGGTAGAAACTTAAAGAAAGCGATAACTGTTGCAGAAATAGGCAACATCATTCTTGGGAAAGCTGTGTTAAGAATAAGGCGCTGACCGGCAGTTACAGATTTAACGCCCCCGCTGAGGCTATTGCTTACAAGATAGAAGAGGAAAAGGCTCGCTGTCAGATGCCCGTAACGAGTTGAACCACCAGATCCACCGATAATTACAATCAATAAGAAATACACGCCTGAAAGCATTAAAGGATTTAGAACAAGCCATAGTTGGCCAAAAATAGAGTCGAAGTGTTGTTCTCGTAATTCGGAGCGAGAATATTCTGAAATGAAAGTTCGGCGCGACCATAGTGATCGCCAATACTTGCGCAGAGGTGGCAAACCAGCCTTAAACGGTTCGTATACCTGCAGTGGCGCGCTCACGGAGTACAGGCTACATCAGCCCGAACATTCTTAGTGTTCTGAAGGAGCAAGAGTCTTGGGTGAAGTGAGAAATCCAAGGCCCCACGACATGTGCATCGTGAATAAAACGATTGGCATCAGAATTTTTTCTAGAAATCCCTTGCCAGTTAAAAGTGAGGCAACGATTAAAAAACTTGCATAAATTGCAGCAGGAATAATAAAGAAAGAATTAATGGTTGCTGCTAGAACAATAGAAAGCAGGGTCCCAATCAATGAAAAAGGTGGCGCTAGATAACGATAATTAATGGTTCCTTGATGTCGACGCGAAACAACCCTGCGCCATCTTCCGTATTCAAAATATTGTTTAGCTAGTGCTCGGACTGTCGAACGCGGACGATACGTCACGTGTAATCGCGGATCGAAAAATATTTTTCCACCAGCCTGGCGCAAGCGATGATTTAGTTCCCAATCTTGCGCTCTTATAAATCTTTCATCAAAGCCGCCAACAGCGATAACTGCCGAACGAATGAATACTCCGAGATACACAGTGTCGACGTATCCAGCACTTCCACCTGTGTGAAATCTTGAAGCTCCGACGCCCAAGGGACTGCGCATCGCTCTAGCAACAGCGTTTTCAAAGGATGAAAATCCTTGTGCCCCCATGATTCCGCCAACATTTACTGCGCCACTAGATTTCATAACTTCAATAGCAAGTGAGATGTAATTTCTTTGAAGTTCTGCATGTGCATCGACTCTGACGATGACTGGATTTGAAGATTTGTGTATTGCTAAGTTCAGAGCTGCAGCAGTTCTCCCAGTTGGATTTTGAACCAACAAAATTCTTGCATCTGTAGAAGCCAATTTTTGGGCAACTTCATCTGTCTTATCGTGTGAAGGGCCTAGCGCCACAATGATTTCGAGAGTGCCTGCATAATCCTGAGCAAGAATCGATTGGATGGCATTTGCTAAATGCAATTCTTCATTCAAAACTGGCAGTACGACAGAAACAGCCGGCAACTGTGATCCCGGTGAGAGAGATAACTCAATTCCTGATGTCGACATAACCCCTACACGCTATCGTCCAAGTACGCTCTACCCGTGAATACTACGCGAGGAATTCGAACGCTTACTGTCTTATCAGTCAGCGTTGTTCTCGTATCTGCAATTTCGTGGCTTGGACTCGGGCAGGTCAGTGCAAATATCACGCGCATTGACGTATTCGGAAAATTAGATTCACGTCCAGAAAAATCCTCGAAGGCGCTGAATTATTTGCTAGTCGGTTCTGATACTCGCGAAGGACTTACTCGCGAACAGATGAAGATACTTCGTGTAGGTAGTACGAAAACAGCTATGGGTGGTCGCTCCGACACGATGTTGCTCGTTCACATCAGCAAAGAACGAGATAAGGCAATGATTATTTCGTTACCTCGAGATTCACTCGTAACAATTCCGGCTCATCGCAGCACCGATGGAACAAAAGATATTGGTGTCAGCAAATCTAAAATTAATGCAGCTTTCGCTTGGGGTGGAGCGCCACTTCTGATTGAGACAGTTGAGTTAGCAACAAATTTGCGCATTGATCACTATATTGAAATTAACTTTGCCGGTTTCGCAAGAATTGTTGATGCTCTTGGTGGAATTGAAGTCTGTACAAAGAAAGATATTGATGATCCGAAGAGCCACCTAGTTCTGGCAGCCGGTGTGCACACACTCAATGGAGTTGAATCCCTTAAGTACGTGCGTACACGTGATATCGATGGCCTTGGCGATCTAGGTCGAATGCAACGTCAACAACAATTCATGAGCTCGGTTCTTAGAAAAGCCACAAGCACTGGAGTGCTTCTTAATCCAATAAAACTCGTCAACTTCTTTAATGCAGCTCTTGCCACTGTAAAGACTGATTCCGGACTCAATGAATCCGACCTCATCACTCTGGCTAAACAATTAAAAAATCTATCTGCAAGAAATGTACGCACATTGACGGTGCCACTAGGAAATACAAATGCATACGAACCCGGTGTTGGTTCGGTTGTTAAGTGGGATCCAGTTCTTGCCCCAGAACTTTTTCAAAGATTACGTGATGACCTACCGATAGTTGATCTAGTAACCCCATCGCCTAGCGCTTCTAGTTCATCAAAGCCAAAAACCGAACTCATTGATAAATTTAAGACACGTACCGCTGATGAAAATCCGTGCGGGGAACTCAAATAGGATTACCCACTATGGCACTTAAGCTTTCTGTAGTTGGTTGCGGTTATTTGGGCGCGACTCACGCGGCATGTATGTCTTCACTTGGCTTTGAAGTAGTTGGCGTTGACACAGATCCTGAAAAAATCGCCTTGCTCTCTAAAGGTGAACTTCCTTTTTACGAACCTGGTTTAGACACATTATTAGCCGCAGAGATGAAAACTGGTCGTCTTTCATTCACAACAGACTTCTCTGCAGTTGCTGACGCTGATGTTCACTTCATATGCGTCGGTACACCACAGAGTAAAGATGGACTCGCAGCAGATCTAACGTATGTGAAGTCCGCTGTTGCCGCGATTGCACCGTACCTAAAAGATGGTTCACTCGTTGTTGGAAAATCAACTGTTCCAGTTGGTACCGCCCAAGGTTTACGTGATCAATTAGCCAAGAGTGCACCACAAGCAGATTTGGCATGGAATCCAGAATTCTTACGCGAAGGTTTTGCCGTCGAAGATACGCTCACACCCAATCGACTTGTCGTAGGCGTTGCAAATGATCGCGCCGAAGAAATTCTTAAGGAAGTTTATAAACCAATCATTGATTTGGATACACCGTGGATTAGAGCCGATCTTCCAACTTCTGAACTAGTGAAGGTGGCGGCTAATTCTTTTCTAGCCACAAAAATCTCTTTCATTAACGCGATGGCCGAAGTTTGCGAAGCAGCAGGTGGTGACGTAACCGTGCTTGCAAAAGCAATTGGCTATGACCCAAGAATTGGTAATCGTTTTTTACAGGCTGGAATCGGATTTGGTGGCGGATGCCTTCCAAAAGATATTCGGGCATTCATGGCACGAGCCGAAGAGCTCGGAGCAAAACAAGCACTTGAATTCTTACGCGAGATCGATGCAATCAACTTGCGTGCTCGTCAGCGTGTGATTGATGTTGTTCGCGCTGAACTCACAGATGATCTGACTTCATACACAATTGCCGTTCTTGGTGCTGCATTTAAACCAGATAGTGATGATGTTCGCGACTCTCCAGCTTTGGATATCGCTGCACAGTTACAAGCTGCGGGCGCAAAAGTTGTTGTGCACGATCCAAAAGCCATCGAAAATGCGCGCAAGCGTTTTCCACGATTGGGATTTGCCGCAACAGTTCAAGAGTGCGTAAAAGACGCAGATTTAATATTGCACTTAACGGAATGGCGTGAATACCGCGATTTAGATCCAAAGGCGCTGGCATCTCTTGTTAAAGGAAAGATTGTTATCGACGGCAGAAATGCTTTGGACCGAGATAAATGGCGCGCCGCTGGTTGGAAATTTCATGCGTTAGGACGCACTGATTAATACCCAGCAAGAGATTGACCAAGTTCTAGAGCTTAAGACCTGGGCAATTCTAGGATTAAGCAATAACGCAGAACGAGCCGCGTTCGGAGTAGCTGCCCTCTTAAAACAAAAGGGACACACGATTATTCCTGTGCATCCAAAAGCTGAAACAGTTCATGGCGAAAAAGGTTACGCAACGCTTGAAGAAATTCCCGTAAAGGTTGATGTTGTCGATTTCTTCATTAATTCAGAGCTAGTGAATCGAAATGTTGATCGTGCAATAGCAATTGGAGCAAAAGCAATCTGGCTTCAGTTGGGGGTCATAGATCAAGATTCAGTCAATAGAGCAGAGGCGGCTGGATTGATTGCAGTGATGAATAGATGTCCAGCAATTGAATACGGCAAGCGCTAACTAAAAACCAGTCTTCTGATTTCGTCTACTCTGCAATGACGCGCCTTTTTCTTTAGCAGCCGTATTGAGGGCCTTAAGTTCTGATTCTACTTTTTGTGAAATTGTTGAATCACTTGTTCCCAGAATTCTTGCGGCAAGGATTGCTGCATTTGCTGCATTATCGATTGCAACAGTTGCCACTGGAATTCCAGTAGGCATTTGAACAATTGAAAGCAGTGAATCCATTCCATCCAGGTTCTTAAGCGATACCGGAACACCAATTACTGGCAAGGTGGTTAAGGATGCAACCATTCCAGGTAAGTGTGCAGAGCCACCTGCGCCAGCGATAATTACTTTATATCCCTGTGACTGAGCGTTCTTTGCAAATTCAACCATTTCAAGTGGCATGCGGTGCGCTGAAATAACTTTTGCAGAATAACTAATTGAAAACTTATCTAGAACTTTGGCAGCCTCTTCCATAACTGGCCAATCAGAGTCAGAGCCCATGATGATTGCTACATCACTCATCAATTTCTCCGCTCATATATTGGACTGCATGCTCTACTTCTGTGCGCAATTCTACGAGGTCTTTGCCCATAATGTTAACGTGGCCAATTTTGCGCCCAGGTTTGACTTCTTTTGCGTACAAATGAAACTTGAGCGAAGGATTTCTTGCCATGAGATGTAAATAAGGTCGATACATATCAGTCTTATCTTTGCCCAGAATGTTTCCCATTACGGCTACGTCATCTGTCATGGTCGGATCACCAAGAGGCAAATCCAGAATTGCTCGTAGATGTTGTTCAAATTGACTCGTTCGCGCACCTTCAATGGTCCAGTGTCCTGAGTTATGTGGACGCATGGCTAGCTCATTAATAAATAATTCATCACCTTTAACAAACATTTCTACTGCCATTACGCCAACTAGTTTTACTTCAGCTGCAATATCAAGCGCAATTTTCTGCGCTTTTTCGCTGAGTTCTGAACTCATCAAAGGCGCAGGAGAAATTGTCATCGTGCAAATTCCATCTTCTTGAATAGTTTGAGTCGGTACCCACGTAGTTGCTTGAGAGTGCGGTGAGCGAGCGACCATAACTGCAATTTCATAATCAAAATCGATGAGTTCTTCGATGAGAAGTTTTGGATTATGAGTTAACAACTTAGATAACTCCTCCGCTGAATTGACTCTCCACACACCTCGACCGTCATATCCCCCAGTAATTGATTTAGCGATAACCGGAAACTCAACAACTTCTGAACTCTTCGAAATCACTGTGCTCTGTGGGGAATTAAAACCCGAAAGCTTCTTTCGCATCGCCTCTTTATCTTGCGAATACAGAAATGAATCAGAGCTAGGCCTCACTGTGACGCCTGCATTTTCCAAGGCTTTAACAACGCTAAGAGGAATAAGTTCGTGTTCAAAAGTCACAACATCACATAATTCTGCAAATTTTTTAACTGCTTCAAGATCTTTGTAGTCACCAATAACATGTGGTGTTATTTGGGCTGCGCTATCACCTGCACTCGATGCGAATGGCAATAATTTGATTCCGAGCGCTGTTGCTGGCGCGATCATCATTCGTGCAAGTTGACCTGCACCAATAACACCCACTACTGGGAATTCAGATTTCACAGCAGTTATCTTAGATGAAGTACGTCTGCGGAGTTCACGAGCACTCCATCGCTAAGTATCAGCTCGCCACGAATTGAAATACCCGTTGCCTGGGTGGATTGAGTGTCTCCCGCTGGCCAAATAATCTGAATATCTCTGTTGAGTGAAGAGCATAGATTTTCGTACTTGGAAATAAATGGAGTGCTGCCTTGCTCATGCCAAACTTCAAAATTCTCATTAAAGCTTCGAAGAATTCTCTTTAGAATTTCATTTCTGTCCAGCTGTGAGAATTTTTCTAAATATAGAGATGTCGCTGTTGGAACTGGGAGTTCTGTTTCTTGCATGCCAACATTTAGACCAACACCGACAATTACTCCATCATCTTCGCCTTGACATAAGAGTCCAGCAACTTTTTTCTCATTTATCAAGATGTCATTGGGCCATTTAATACTCAGAGTTATATTTTTATCTAAATCTGTGAGTGCCTCTGTAATCGAAAGCGCAGTGAGCAAGGCAATAAAATTCCACTCATCGCGCGGGCGCGTAACTTTTTTATATAACGAGAATAAAAGTGCAGAGGATGGAGCGGCTATAAATTCACGATCGAGTCTGCCTTTGCCATCACTTTGGTAATTTGCAACTAAAACATCTCCGTCAACCGCACTGCGTGTGCGAATACTCTCTGCTAAATCAACTTGAGTGCTTCCAGTGACATCAACCACGCTTACTCGCCAGTAAGGAGAAAGTTCTGCGTGCAGTTCTGATTCGCGTAGTGCCGCACGATGTAATTCATTGCCCACGACTAGTACCGTAGGGGTATGGACCGTGATCTGCATACAACTGCTGGAAAAATTCAGGATCTTCGTCATCGCTTAGATGAAGCTGTGCATGCTGGCTCCGCACGAGCTATTGAAAAGCAGCACGCTAAAGGAAAGATGACCGCCCGTGAGCGAATCGAAAAACTCGTAGATCCAGATTCATTCACAGAGCTAGATGAGTTTGCACGTCACCGTTCAACAAATTTTGGAATGCAGGAAAATCGTCCCTATGGTGATGGCGTTGTCATCGGTTTCGCAACTGTCGATGGTCGTTCAATCGCGCTCTTCTCGCAAGACTTCACAGTTATGGGTGGAAGTCTTGGTGAAGTCTTTGCAGAGAAAATGGTCAAGATTGCAGAGTTCGCGCTAAAGAATGGAATTCCATTAATTGGAATTAGTGACTCAGGTGGTGCGCGCATTCAAGAAGGTGTTGCATCCCTCAGTGGTTATGGACGCATTTTCAGATTAAACACGCGCTCTTCTGGAGTGATTCCTCAGATCTCTCTGATCCTTGGGCCATGTGCTGGTGGCGCTGCTTACTCACCCGCGCTCACAGACTTCACTGTGATGGTCAATGAAACTTCGCATATGTTTATTACTGGTCCAGAAGTAATTAAAACTGTTACTGGTGAAGATGTCGGAATGGAAGAACTTGGTGGTGCACATACACACAACTCTCGAAGTGGAAATGCACATTACCTTGCACAAAATGAAGATGATGCTATTGATTATGTAAAAGCACTTCTTTCATATTTACCAAGCAATAACATGGATGGTGCACCACACTTACCTCCAACAGAAACTCTTGATAAGAAGTCCTCTGACTTTGCCCTTGATGAGCTGATTCCAGATAGTCCAAATCAGCCGTATGACATGAAGAGTGTTATCTCAGCAATTGTGGATGAGGCCGAATTCTTAGAAGTTCACGCTCTCTTTGCTCCAAACATCGTTGTTGGTTTTGGCCGAATTGAAGGCGAATCTGTTGGCATTATTGCAAACCAACCAAATCAATTAGCTGGCACCCTTG
>JBILSQ010000074.1:0-4336 GCA_044372035.1 Candidatus Planktophila sp.
ACACAGCATGTATCTGTCATGCGCGATGAATGCATTGAATTACTTTCCCCTGCAATTTCAACTCATGCCAACCCTGTAGTCATTGATGCAACACTCGGTTTAGGTGGACACACAGAAGCGCTGCTTAACAAATTTCCACACTTAGTTGTTATCGGAATAGATCGCGATACCCAAGCTATTGAAATTGCCACTGAACGTCTTTCACGCTTCGGACAAAGATTTATCTCACACCACAGTATTTTTGATCGTATTTCAGATGTTGCAAAAGAACATGGTTATTCGCATGTGCAAGGAATCCTTTTTGACCTAGGCGTTTCATCCCTTCAACTAGATAACGGTGATCGCGGTTTTTCATATGCCCACGATGCATCACTAGATATGCGCATGGATAAGAGTCAAGCTAAGACAGCATCTGACATTGTTAATACCTATTCACCTGGTGAGTTAGTTCGAATTTTGCGCACTTATGGCGAAGAAAAATTCGCCACACGTATCGTGGAATCCATTGTTAAGGAGCGGGAGAAAGCCCCACTTAATTCAACATCGCATCTGGCAACTCTTGTAAAGAATGCGATTCCTGCAGCTACGCGCCGTACTGGTGGAAATCCTGCCAAGCGCACATTCCAGGCACTTCGAATTGAAACCAATGATGAGCTCGGTGCAATCACGCGTGCCATTCCGCAGGCGCTTGAACTTCTAGATATTCATGCTCGCCTGGTTGTCATGTCATTTCAATCTCTCGAAGATCGAATTGTTAAGAATTATTTTCAAGAGGCTACAACTTCAGGAACTCCACAAGGTTTGCCGGTTGAGATTGCCGAACTCGCCGCAAAGTTCGCACTTGTGTTCAACGGAAGTCAGAGTCCGAGCGAAGCAGAGGTCGAAGAGAACTCACGCGCTGCATCAGTTCGATTACGGGCAATCGAAAGGGTGGCTGCATAAATGGCAATGACAGCAATCGCACCCGCGATTACCAGAACAACTACAAGCGTTGCAAAAAAGTCGACCCGTGCGGCACTTCAAATAGTCACTGATGTTTCGGCAGGAAAGCAAGCTAATCGTAAATTCTTTGCTCTCTTTATTTCAGCCCTCGGTTCTGTGTTCTTACTGGCGTTACTACTTATCAATACTTTGTTGGCACAAGATGCCTTCGAGCTTTCTCAATTAAAAGATGATCTCAAGTTAACGAGTGATCAATATGAGGCCGTGACGCATGAGATTGAACGCATTTCATCCCCTGCTGTCTTGGCCCAAGAAGCCAAAAAATTAGGCATGAAACCATCAGAGACTCCAACATTTCTAAATCTGGATGTGCCACGTGGGTAATCTAAATTTAGCTAAGACTCGGTTAATCATTCTGACAATTTTTGCACTTTCAATTATGTTGATCTTTGCTGGCCGTCTTGTTCAAGTACAAGTAATTAACGCCGGAGATTACAAAATTCGTGCAGTAGATGAAATGCAGAACACTCGATCAATTCCTGCCAAGCGCGGGGACATCACCGATATCAATGGTGTGACTTTTGCACGAAGTGTGGCGGCAATAAACATAGTTGTAGACCAGACTCAGATTTCAGATCCAGCACGAGTTGCAGCATTTGCGGCTCCAATTCTTCAGCTTCCGGTTGAAGAAGTTCAAGCAGCAATAACTGGAAAACTTCGTTACAGCATGGTGTTGCCTAATGCCCGACCTGCTATTTGGCGAGCACTAGTAGATGCGATGGCAACTCATAACGCAGCACTAGATTCACGAGAAATTAATCAACGCATTATTGGTTTCTTTGCAGAGCGCGGATACGTCAGAGATTATCCATCTGGTCCACTGCTTGCATCATTAATTGGTTTTGTAAGAAAAGATGGAATTGGCGCGACAGGTTTGGAATCAAGTATGAATTCGATGATTTCAGGAACCGCTGGTCGCTACTCATACGCTGCAGCTGCTGGGGCTGAAATTCCCGGTTCACAATCTGAAATCATTTCAGCACAAAAAGGAACGAGTGTTCGTCTCACCATCGATCGTGACGTTCAGTGGGTTGCTTCGAAAGCGATTTCAGATGCAGTGCGAAAATCTCGCGCATTAAGCGGAACTGTCATCGTCATGGATCCAAAGACTGGACATATTTTGGCTCATGCAACTGCGCCAACCTTTAATCCTAATAACACCAAGGATATTTCACTCAATTTAATGCGTAACTACTCCGTTCAAGAGGTTTACGAACCTGGTTCCACGGGCAAAGTAATGACTTTAGCCGCAGCGCTAGAAGAGAAGAAAGTAACTCCGACGACAGTGTTTACGGTCCCATATTCAATTAAGCGTAGTGATGAAACTTTTCACGAACACGAGCGCGCTCCAACTAAGCGCTTAACTACCGCAGGAATTCTTGCAGTTTCGAGTAATACCGGTTCAATTCAAATTGGCGAAAAACTTAGCAATGATCAACTTCATGGATATTTAAGTAAGTTTGGAATTGGTCAAAAAACAGGTTCAGGGTTGCCTGGTGAGTCAGCAGGTATTTTGCGTCCAGTGAAGGATTGGTCTGGAACATCGGCGCCAACGATTGCATTTGGCCATGGATATTCTTTAACTGCGATGCAAGCGACAAGTGTTTTTGCAACGATTGCTAATGATGGAGTTCGAGTTTCACCCACAGTAATTGCAGGAACAAGTGATGCCTCAGGTAACTTCACTGCAGCGCAGTCGCGAACAACGGAAAAAGTGTTAAGCCCAGAAACAGCAGCTCAGATGCGTTTAATGATGGAGAGTGTGGTTTCTACTAACGGAACGGCTCCGAGTGCGGCAATTCCCGGATATCGCGTTGCTGGTAAAACAGGAACAGCTGAACGATATAACGATAGCTGTGGTTGCTATAGCGGTTACACCGCATCCTTCATTGGGTTTGCTCCAGCTGACAAACCGGCGTATGTCATCAGCGTAACTATCCAAAATCCACAAGGAATGCACTGGGGTGGTGCACTTGGTGGTCCAGTGTTTAAAGAAGTGATGTCATTTGTTTTGCAATCACGACATATTTCTCCAACGAATACTGTTGTAAAACCAGTTGCACTGACACAGAGTGCACTCAATAGAACTTCAAAATTTGTCTCAAAGGCTTCTGCGCAATGATCCGCCCACTGACACAGAACCAACGCGCTCTGTCTTTGGTGGTTTCTACAGTTGGCGCCACAACAAATACATCTGCAGCTGAACTGGAAAAGATCGGAATTACCGGAATTTCAAGTTCAAGTAACGACGTAGAAGCTGGCGATTTGTTCTGTGCCTTTGCGGGTGCAAATGTTCATGGTGCTACTTTTGCAAAAGATGCAATCAAATCAGGCGCCGTAGCAATATTGACTGATGCAGAGGGTGCAAAGTTAGTCAAAGGATTACCTGTACTCGTTGTTTCTAATCCGCGAAAAAGTGCCGCCGTACTCTCTTCATGGTTTTATGGCGAACCAATGCGTGACTTATTTAGCATTGGAATTACGGGCACAAATGGCAAGACCACTGTCAGCACGTTATGTCATCAGATTCTGCAAAGCGCTGGCCAAGAGAGTGGATTAATCGGAACAGTTGAAACGCGAATTGGCAACGAAGTGCTTTCAAGTATTCGCACGACTCCTGAGGCTGCAGAATTACAGTCTCTGGTTGCAACGATGCGAGAGCGTCACTGTCGCAATCTAGTGATGGAAGTATCGAGCCACGCAATTGCACTAGAGCGCATCCGTGCAGGCTATTTCGCCGCTGTTGGATTCACAAATCTTTCACAAGATCATTTAGATTTTCATGGAAGTATGGAAGATTACTTTGCAGCTAAATCTAAGTTATTTACTTATGAATATGCTGATCAAGCATTCATAAATATTGATGATTCATACGGTCAAATATTGGCTGCCAGTATTGATTTGCCAGTGCAGACAATCTCTCGATTTAATGAAAGTGCTACGTGGCACTTCACGAGGATTGAAGAAGGAATTCAATACAGTGACATTTCCATCAGAGGCACTGGTGGAATCTTGATTGATAGTCGAACTAGCCTTCGGGGCGGTTTTAACTTCGATAACTTGTTAATGGCTGTTGCAATCTGTACGGAGTCAGGAATCGATCCAATTGATATTGCAACGTTAATTCCGAATTTAGTTGGACCCGTCGGTCGACTTGAACCAGTGCACCTGGGTCAAAACTTCACAGCTCTTGTTGATTACGCCCACAGCCCAGATGCAGTAGCTCGCGTGCTTTCGGCAGCTCGCGAAATGACAGATAAGAAAGTCATTGCAGTTTTAGGTTGCGGTGGTGACAGAGACAATTCAAAGCGCAACCTCATGGGCCAAGAACTCT
>JBILSQ010000076.1:0-4309 GCA_044372035.1 Candidatus Planktophila sp.
GTTCCCGACGCGGTTGCAACATATATAAAGGAGAGCGGCCTCTATGCCAGCAAGTAAGAGCGTTATTGCTTTGACGCAAGTAGCTGCACGAGCAATTGCCGAAAAACTTGGCACTGACATGATTGCACTCGATCTCTCTGACCAATTAGTTTTAAGTGAAGTTTTCTTAATCGCAACTGGTGGCAATGTTCGCCAGGTAGATTCAATTGCAGATTTCGTAGAAGAAAAGCTCCGCGAGATTGGCGAGAAACCTGCACGCCGAGAAGGCACTGAAGAGTGGGTATTACTTGATTACTCAGATTTAGTTGTACATATTCAGAGCACAACGCTGCGCAATTACTACATGCTCGATCGTTTATGGAATGACTGTCCACGCCTTGAACTAGATGTTGTTCGCGAAGAGATTGCTCGCTAATGAGTAACCGAGTACTTCTGTGGCGCCATGGCCAAACCGATTGGAACGTCGCAAACCGTTTTCAGGGTCACTCTGATATTCCACTTAATGAAGTAGGAAAAGCACAAGCAAAACATGCAGCCCAAGTATTGGCAGGAATGAAGCCAACAATGATTATTTCCAGCGACTTAGAACGTGCGCGCTTTACCGCTCAAGAACTCGCTGATTTAGTAAACCTAGAAGTCGGCGTCACACACTTATTGCGTGAGACAAATGGCGGTCAATGGGAAGGTAAAACTGGTGCACAAAATCGCGCCGATGACCTAGAAAACTTTGTACGTTGGATTGACGGAGAAGATCATCCAGCCGGAACAACCGGAGAACGTCGCAGTGAAGTTGCATCACGTGCCACACAAGCCATCAACGAAGCGTTAGCTGGAAAAGATAATCAACTCTTAGTAGTCGCAACTCATGGTGGTACCGCACGATGTCTTCTTGGACATTTCTTGCAATTACCAATTTCACATTGGGGCGTTATTGGCGGATTATCAAATGCATCATGGTCAATTGTTCAAACAAATCCACGCGGTTGGCATTTAGTTGAACACAACGCAGGATCAATTCCTGAACCAGTATTTGGCGAAGAATCTGGCGCGCCTGCAATACCTGATTGGGCTAAGTAAGAAGGTCCTATGTTCCGTTCAGGTTTTGTTCAAAGAAAAATCTTGCTTTCATTGTCCTTCTTGGTGGTCTTTTCACTACACCAACAAACTGCAAGTGCCGCAACTCCTAAAGCTGGATCTTCCTGTAAGAAAATTGGCCAAACGATAAATTTTGGAAGTTCTCAATTAGAGTGCCGCTGGATTGCAAATGGTAAGAAAGTGTATTTCCAGATATCAAAGAAAGTTAAAGATTTACCGCCAATTCAAAGTCCTGAACCTTTTACAACGTGTCGAGTGCCCGATCAGATTAGAACAAAAATAGATAATTGGACTGCGCCACTTTCAATTGCGTATCCCTCAGTGAAGTCGACTTTAAATCCGGCTGGCTCCAACAGCTATCTGTTTTTCCCGATTGATTTCGCAGATGCGGTCGGAACAGGTTCACCCGAGAAAATTTTAAAGCCCGAAGTTGCCAAAATTAATGAGTGGTTCTCGTGGTATTCCAATGGAAAAGCTTCTATCAAGATTGATTACCCAAAGAATTGGGTTCGTTCTTCATATCGCGCTTCAGAACTGATTACTTTTAGAGATCCTGGAAATCCTGGTAATCCAAAGGATAAGTTATCTGACGCACGATTGATCGGAGCGCTACTTTCAGATGTTGAGAAAATCTACGATCTCAGCAAATATCAGGGTGTTTATTTCATGCCATCGATGTCAGCCAAAACTTTGCAGCATGGCGTCTTTTTGAACAACACATTCCAGACTTCCAAAGGTACTTTCACTGGCGGTGGATACATTTATGCAAATACTGCTTTCGAGCGTGATGAATTTATTTGGGCATTTGTGATGCACGATTTCTTGCATAGCTTTGGGCTTGCATTGCATGCACCGGATCAACAATTACCTTTTGGAATGCAGAGTTCACCAACAGGCGGATTAGGAATCAATGAGTGGGATTCAATGTCACTGGACTGGACGCTTCCGGAGGATGTTTATTGCGTATCGAAAGAGAATTTGAAAACTGCTGAGGTAACGCTTGTTCCGATTGAAAGAGAACAAGAAGGCGTGCAATCCATAATGATTAAGCTTTCAGCATCTCGAGTTTTAGTAATCGAATCACATCGCAGAGATAAGTGGGGAACAAAGTTTGCACCTGGCTTCTATGGAGTAACAACTTTCCTCGTTGACACAAGCGTCCAAAATGATCCATCGAAGCCAGATTCAGAGACAACGCGATTTGCAAATTATTTACTCAATCCAGCTACTAAGCATGGAAAAATCGTAGAACGCCGCCCTTGGGAAGAGATTGATAAAAATGGAGTGCGTACAACCGGTTGGGTAACTGAACCGACGTGGGATTTGAATTATGTTTTGTATCAAGGGGAGTCATTCACAACAAATGGGATCAAAATTACTCTCGTTAAATCCGGAGATAATGACACCGTTCGCGTTACGAAAGTTCCATAACTTTTTGGAAATGCCTGGGTGCGATAAGGTTTCGCTCACGGGGCTATGGCGCAGCTGGTAGCGCACCTGCATGGCATGCAGGGGGTCAGGGGTTCAAGTCCCCTTAGCTCCACATGAGTGATGTTCCATTAATTCCACGTCGTTGGAACGATGTTGATATTTCCGGCATTGAAGGAAAAAAGTATTTCATCACCGGCGGAACAAGTGGACTCGGTAAAGAGAGTGCAGCGGCTTTAATTCGTCGTGGTGCTCACGTAACAATTACTGCCCGTACTCCTGAAAAAGGGTCAGCACTTGTTGCCGAACTTGGTGGAAAAAACATTAAGTACGCGCTCTTGGATTTAACTGATTTAGCATCAGTTAAAGCATGTGCTGCAACGGTGACAGAAAGCATTGATGTTTTAATCCTCAACGCAGGAGTTATGGCGACTCCGTTCTTGCTGACAAAAGATAAGTTTGAATTGCAGATGGGCACTAATCATCTTGGCCACTTTGCTCTGGCTGGCTTATTGCGTGATCGAGTAACTTCTCGCATCGTCAGCGTTGCAAGTCAGGCGCATCGACTTGGTAATTTTGGAAATGGCACAAAGGAAGAAATTCGCGCAAAGTGCTTAGGCCAAGGTGAATACAAACCGTGGGGTGCATATGGTGCGACAAAACTTGCCAACCTTTTGTTTACACATGAGTTGCAAAGATTAAGTATTAAAAATAACTGGGGAATCGATGCGATGGCAGCGCACCCTGGTTGGTCAAATACAAATCTTCAAAACGTAAGCCCACAAATGCGCGAAGCAAATGCGGAGGCACGAATCACAAGTGCAATGAATGATCTATTCGCACAGAGCGCACATCGTGGAGCATTACCAGTATTGGCGGCAGCAACATATTCACCATTGCTCGGTGGTTCTTATATTGGACCAGATGGATTTATGGAGATGCGTGGATATCCGAAATTGACCCGTGGTTCATCCCTTTCGTATGACCAAGAATTAGCAAGAAATTTATGGAGCATCAGCGAGGAATTAACTGGCATTACGTGGGCATAAAGCCCGATAAACTTGTCCAATGAGCACAGAGGCTAATGATCGCGAACACGCGGCATATGACTTCGCCCATGTGCAAGAAAAATGGTTGCCAGTTTGGGATCGCATAGAACCATTTAAATCTGGACGTCCCGATGACGCTCGTCCGAAGAAATATGTATTGGACATGTTTCCGTATCCATCTGGTGATTTACATATGGGTCACGCAGAGGCTTACGCACTCGGAGATGTGATCTCTCGTTACTGGGTACAAAAAGGTTTTAACGTCTTGCACCCAATTGGTTGGGATGCTTTCGGTTTACCAGCAGAAAATGCTGCGATTAAACGCAATGAAGATCCACGTATTTGGACATATGAAAACATTGCTACACAAAAGGCGTCGATGCGTCGCTTTGCATGTTCATTCGATTGGGATCGCGTATTTAACACATGCGACCCTGAGTATTACCGCTGGAACCAATGGTTGTTCTTACAGCTTTATAAGCGCGGTCTTGCTTACCGAAAAGATTCAGCCGTTAACTGGTGTCCAGGATGCCAAACAGTTTTAGCTAATGAGCAGGTAGTAGCAGGGCTATGTGAACGTTGTGATTCAGCAGTCACAAAGAAAAAACTTAACCAGTGGTATTTCAAGATCACGGATTATGCAGATCGCTTGCTCGATGACATGGCACAACTAGAGGGCAAATGGCCTGAAAAAGTTCTGATGATGCAGCGCAACTGGATTGGTCGCTCAATGGGTG
>JBILSQ010000077.1:0-4285 GCA_044372035.1 Candidatus Planktophila sp.
GCTCGTCAACCAAGTTCCTTTGGTCAAGATAAATCGCGATATTTGGTTCAGTTAAGTTTGCATCGATGAGCAGAACTTTCTTATCTTTAAGGCTTAGTTCGTATGCCAAGTTCAGAGAAATCATGCTCGCACCCGTGCACGAGCCAGCAGATGAAATAGCAATTACATGAGCACCTTTTTTAACGGGAACAGACGCTGCATATTTTCTTATCAGTGGAGATCGCACATACCCACGAATAAAGGTTGCTAATTGAGTTGCAGTGCCTGGAATCTCATGCAGACCATCGTCATCGCTTCGTATCGTATTTGCTGTAGCAAACCCAATTAATTGTCGAAAACTTAATGTGAGAGATTCAAATACCAGTGAATCAAATCCATTGAGATCCGGAGAGTATAAAAGTAACGCTGTACTTGCTTGTTCTGGATTATTCGTCGTGAATTCAACCAGTGACTCGAAATCTACAGCTCGATGAATAACACTCCACCCTTGCGTAAATAGGCTACCGGCTATAAAACTCTCTTGCTCAGAGTTGGATATAGCAGTAATGATTACGGGAAGTGCAATTTCAGCCATGTGAACTCACGAGCACAACTCGACCTTGCGATGTTGCACCAAGAAGCAATAAGACTTCATCAGAACGAACAGCCACTGTTAGTCCAATTTCACTTCCGAAATTTGAGCCACTCCTAGTTATTGCCACTACGTGCGCACTCGCGATGACAAGCTCTGGAATCAACTGAATTTGCGAATTAGTGTCGGCTTGTACCCAATAAACATCCACTGTTGATCCGGGAAAAATGCCATCAGGTGCATCTGCGGCGCGAATACTGATTGGAACCGAACTCAGTGCTAGAGCGCCAGACTGCAAAGTGATTGCACTCTTGGCAATGAGTTCGTGTGCCTCTATACGAACTTTCGTGAAAGTACCAATAGCTTGCGACGCCTGACTTACATAGTTCTCAGATACATCACCCAACAAAACTTGAACCGTCGTGAGGTCATTTTCGGTGATTTGGTGCCCGGGCAATAAGAAAGTTGTTGACACAATCATGCTTGTTTTTTGATTGGCAAGTGAAGAAAAAATAAATGCGCTAATTAAGGATGCAACAATAAGAGCTATCGCAAGAATTAAACGGGTGTTGGATGATTTACGTTGAGTGGCCATAGAGAGGTACTCAACGCTAAATAAATCACTTTGAATCCCACGATGCACATCCATACTTTTGGATGAGATAGAGCTCGTCTCTTCGCATGTTTTAAGAGGCTGAATTCATGGCCAATCTATTCTCATGACTACCCACAAGAGCATTTCAATAGTTAAGCCAGTTGTGTATGCAGAAATTTCCAGTTGTGAAGCAGAGGATTGGCAACATCCCATGTTGGAGATGTTTCGCCCAATCGTTGAAGAACATGAAAAACAAAAGGCTCGTCTATATCTAATTCCATCTTCATTTGATGATGAATACGATCCTGATTTTTCTCCTCAACCAACGTCAGCAAGTGATCTGCCAGAGTTGCATGAATGGACTATGAGATTCGTTGTGAGTGTTTTAGAGATCTGGGCTGGGCGCCGCTCCCCCTCACAGTTAACTCGCATGTGTCACCGAAGTATTTTTACAGAGCTTCAAGCGCGTGCTGGAACTATGAAAGAAGTTGGAAGATTGCGAACAATTCATCAGAGTGAACCACTAGATGGCATTTGTGAATCAGTTGTAACAATTCGTTATGGAAAAAGGTTGCGGGCGCTCTCGGTGCGATTTGAGGGCGTAGATAATCGATGGTTATGTACAGCGCTGAACTTACTTTAAGAAATTAAGCAGCACCGTGGCAACGCTTGAATTTCTTTCCTGAGCCACATGGACAAGGACCGTTTCTGGAAACATCTGTTGAACGAGAAACGCCATCTTCATCAGCAGCGGTGTACTTGAGTGAAGCTACTGGTTCTTCTGGTTGTTCTAGGCCTTTAGCCGCAACCTTGTTGCCGCCTTCAATCTGAACTTCGATATTAAACAAATAAGTGGCAATTTCTTCTTTAATTGCATCCATCATTGCTGCGAATAAATCAAAGCCTTCGCGTTGGTATTCAACGAGTGGATCGCGTTGAGCCATTGCACGAAGACCAATGCCCTCTTGTAGATAATCCATTTCGTAAAGATGTTCACGCCATTTGCGATCGAGAACTGAGAGCAAGACCTTGCGTTCAAGTTCACGCATTACTTCACTGCCTAGACTTGCTTCACGCTTTTGGTATGCAGCGGATAAATCCTCAAGGATGCGGGATTTCAAGAAATCTGTATCTAATCCTGCGCGGGATCCAACTTCTGTTTCAAGCTCTTGAATCGTAAATGAAATTGGATAAATGACCTTCAGCGCGGTCCATAGTTTTTCAAGATCCCAATCTTCAGCGAATCCTTCTGCAGTTGCAGCATCTACGTAGGCGCCAGCAGTATCGCTCATAAATTCAGCAACTTGATCCTTGATGTCTTTGCCTTCTAGAACTAGACGACGCTCGCCGTAAATAACCTCGCGTTGGCGATTCATTACATCGTCATATTTCAAAACATTCTTACGGATTTCGAAGTTCTGTGCTTCTACCTGTGTTTGAGCAGAGCGAATTGCATTTGAAACCATCTTTGATTCGATTGGTTCATCATCAGGAATTCCAGCCGCAGATAGGAAGCGTTCTACTAAACCAGAGTTAAATCTGCGCATGAGTTCGTCTTGCAGTGAAAGATAGAAACGAGATTCACCAGGATCGCCTTGACGTCCAGAACGACCACGCAACTGATTATCAATTCGTCGGGATTCGTGACGCTCTGTTCCGAGAACATAGAGTCCACCGAGTGCGCTGACTTCGTCATGACCCTTTGCAACTGCAGCTTTTTGTTTAGCAATTTCCTCTGGCCACGCTGCTTCGTACTCTTTTGGATTATCAACCGGAGATAAACCTTTGCGCTGTAATTCAAAGTCAGCCATAAATTCTGGATTACCACCGAGCATGATGTCAGTACCGCGACCAGCCATGTTTGTTGCAACCGTTACAGCGCCGACAACACCTGCTCGCGCAATAATTGATGCTTCCCGTTCGTGATGTTTTGCATTGAGAACTTCATGAGGAACGCCGCTCTTTTTGAGCAAGGAAGATAACTCTTCAGATTTTTCAACGCTGACAGTTCCAACTAAAACTGGTTGTCCCTTGCGATGGCGCTCGACGATGTCCTTAGTTACTGCTGCAAACTTTCCAGCCTCTGATTTATAGACTAAATCTGCTTGATCAATACGAACCATTGAACGGTTTGTAGGAATTGGAACAACACCAAGTTTGTAAATCTGATGGAATTCAGATGCTTCTGTCATCGCTGTTCCGGTCATACCTGAGAGTTTTTCGTACAAGCGGAAGTAGTTTTGAAGTGTAATTGTTGCCAAGGTTTGGTTTTCATCCTTGATCTCAATGCGCTCTTTTGCTTCTAGCGCTTGGTGCATACCTTCGCTATAGCGACGTCCTGCAAGGATGCGGCCTGTATGTTCGTCAACAATAAGTAGTTCGCCATTCATTACAACATAATCTTTATCGCGCTTGTAAAGTTCTTTAGCGCGGATCGCGTTGTTGAGATAACCAATCATGGGCGTATTGGCAGCCTCATAGAGATTCTCAATCTTTAGTAACTCTTCTACGCGAGTGACACCTTCTTCAAGGATTCCGGCTGTGCGCTTTTTCTCATCAACTTCGTAATGACGGCCACGATCTAATTTTTGAACTAACTGACTAAATTCGAGATACCACTTGGTTGCTTTGTCAGCAGGTCCACTAATAATCAACGGTGTACGAGCTTCATCGATCAAAATAGAGTCAACTTCATCGACTACTGCAAAGAAGTAATCTCGGTGCACACAATCGTCTAGATTCCAGGCCATGTTATCGCGCAAGTAATCAAAACCGAACTCATTGTTTGTGCCGTAAGTAATGTCTGCTCCGTATGCTTCGCGACGTTCTACGGGAGTCATGTTTGCAAGAATTACTCCAACATTTAAACCGAGAAAGCGATGAACACGTCCCATCCATTCACTATCGCGTTCTGCCAAATAATCATTAACGGTAACGACGTGAACTCCACGACCAGCGAGTGCATTGAGGTAAGACGGAAGTGTTGCGACAAGAGTTTTACCTTCACCGGTTCGCATTTCTGCGATGTTGCCGCGATGCAGTGCTGCCCCACCCATTAATTGAACGTCATAGTGGCGTTGCCCGAGTGTTCGTTTTGCAGCTTCGCGAACAACAGCAAA
>JBILSQ010000078.1:0-4261 GCA_044372035.1 Candidatus Planktophila sp.
AACAGTAGAGTCACATTCAATCTCTGCCGGATTAGATTATCCCGGCGTTGGTCCTGAGCACGCTTACTTAAGTGACATTGGCAGAGCCGAGTACCGCGCAATTACAGATGCCGAAGCAATGTATGCATTCTCATTGCTCTGCAAAACCGAAGGAATCATTCCAGCAATTGAAACTGCACATGCATTAGCTGGTGCACTACAAGTTGGTCGCGAACTAGGAAAAGATGCCACCTTGTTGATCAATCTTTCAGGTCGCGGTGATAAGGACGTAGTCACAGCCGCTGAGTATTTTGGAATTCCGCTGTAATGACCACTGCGTTGGCACAACTTTTTGAAAAAACTCGATCAGAAAATAGAGCGGCTTTAATCGCATATATTCCTGCGGGTTATCCCACGCAAGAAGGATGCAAAGCTGTCATCGATGCTTTTGCCGATGCTGGAGTAGATGCAATCGAAATTGGTTTTCCTTACAGCGATCCCGTAATGGATGGACCAACAATTCAAGAAGCAGCAAATACATCTTTAAATGCAGGAACTGGTGCAAAGGAAGTTTTTGAAGCACTTGCCCACGCAACATCTCGAGGAATCCCAAGTGTTGTTATGACATATTGGAATCCAATTGAAAAATATGGCACTGAAGCTTTCGCGGCATCGATTGCCTCAAACTCAGGCTCCGGAGTAATCACACCAGATTTGCCAGTTGATGAAGCACAGCCGTGGAAATCTGCATGCAGCACCTCGAACATAAACTCCATATTTGTTGTGGCACCAAGTACGACAGATCAGCGCTTAGAAAAAGTTACCGCGCAATGCTCAGGCTTTGTCTATGCCGCATCTCTCATGGGTGTTACCGGTGCACGCTCTGGTATTTCCTCCGGTGCTAAAGATCTAGTAGATCGAATTAAGAAGGTAACGCAGACTCCTGTAGCTGTTGGGCTCGGCGTTTCGACTCGCGAACACGCCAAAGAAGTTGCCGCCTATGCAGATGGAGTCATTGTCGGTTCGGCGTTCATTAATGCCTTGAGCAATGCAGACTCTTTGGATTCGGGAATAAAGTCAGTGCGAGCCCTTGTTGAACAATTAGCACTTGGTGTTCGAGAGGGCAGAGGATGAAAAAAGCACAACCGTGGATTGGTTTACTCGCCCGATTAGGGTTGGGTGGAATCCTTCTATACGCCGGCTACCTCAAAGCGTTTACTCCAGAAAAATCCATGATGGCAGTTCGCGCCTATGAGTTATTGCCAATCTGGTTGGCAAATTTTTTCGGATTAGTTTTGCCATGGCTTGAAATTGGTGCCGGAATACTTCTCATTATCGGAGTCGGTATTCGTTACGCCGCAATATTTGGTTCAGCATTGATGATCGCTTTTATCATTGCTATCGCTCAAGCGTGGGCCAGAGGATTATCTATTGATTGCGGTTGCTTCGGCGATGGTGGCGCTATTGACCCAAGTGAAACCAAGTATTTAGAGACAATTCTGCGCGACATTGGCTTCGCGCTTCTAGGTTTTTATCTTATTCGCTATCCTGTAACCAGGTTTGCACTTGAAAAAACGAAGAATAAAACATCCACACCAATACAGGGAGAATAGAGACAATGTCAGCAAAGTCGCCTCAAGGTCCAGATAACACAACTCGCAATCTTGTCATTGGAATGGTTGCTTTTGTTGTCGCTATCGGTGCAATTTTTTCTGTGGTGAGCAATCGAGAGAATACTTCTGCAGCTCTGCCATCAAGTGTTTCAAAAGCTGATGGTTACGGAATCGTTTTTAACGGCGATCTCACAGGTGTTCCTGTTATAGACATCTGGGAAGATTTTCAGTGTCCTGTGTGTGCTCGCTTTGAACAGACCAATGGCGATTACTTGGAGAAAATTATTGAAGAAAAGAAAGCAAAAGTGGTCTTTCATACACTTTCATTCTTAGGGCCAGAATCAGTTTTAGCTGCTAATGCAGCAGCGTGCGCCTCCGATGAGAATAAGTTCCTTGGATTCCATAAATCCTTCTACCAGAACTTACCTGCAGAGAATTCAGGTGTGATCACAGTTGATTACCTAACCGGACTCGGCGAAGGTGTTGGCATTACTTCCGAAAAATTCAAGAGCTGCGTTGCAAATCTTGATTATCAAGGATGGGTCAACAACGTTGCCGCTTCTGGCAGTCAGCAGAACGTGAACTCCACGCCAACAGTATTTGTTAACGGCAAAGAAATCCGCCGTGCAACTTCAGCGACTGAGCTCGGTGATTACTTTGATCCTGCAGCATTTATTAGAGCTGTAGAAGGTAAGTAAAAACTTTGTTTAGATCGATTCCAACACCGAACCTTTCGGTTCTGGAACTCGGTCCGCTAACAATTCACTTTTATGCGTTATGCCTCATTACCGGCATTGTTGTTGCCGTATGGCTCGGTGATAAGCGTTTCACATCGTTAACGCCAAATGGTCAAGGTGTTGTTGGTGACGTTGCAATGTGGGCTGTTCCATCCGGAATTATCGGAGCTCGTATTTATCATGTGATTTCATCACCAGCTGATTATTTTGGCGCAAATGGCAATCCAGTTGATGCTTTAAAGATTTGGCAAGGCGGTTTAGGCATTTGGGGAGCAATTTCTGTCGGTGCCCTTGCTGCTTACTTTGCTTATAAAGCTCAAATGAAAAAGAAAGAACTGCCATCTTTCGCACACTTTATGGATGCACTTGCTCCGGGAATTTTGCTAGCCCAAGCAGTTGGCCGTTTAGGAAATTGGTTCAACGCCGAACTTTTTGGACGTCCTACCGAACTTCCTTGGGCGCTAGAGATTCCAGCGAAGTCACGTCCGCAGAATTATTCGACCTTTGAAACCTTTCACCCAACATTTTTATATGAATTAATCTGGTGTAGCGCAGTTGCAATTGCATTGATACTGGTGGGCAAGAAAATGGCTGCCGGACAGGTCTTTAGCGCATATGTCGCCCTGTATTGCATTGGTCGCTTGGTCATCGAAACCATCCGCATTGATCAAGCCAATCTAATCGCAGGATTACGTATAAATGTCTGGGTAAGCGCGATTGTTGCAACACTTGCACTGATTAATTACCTACGATTGGGACGCAGGTCGGCTAGGATTTAAATATGGCCCTTGAAGATGTTTATGCTCGCAATCTTGAGCATCGAACTCATCGGGCGGGATGGCTGCGGGCAGCTGTACTCGGAGCAAATGATGGTTTGGTATCTACGGCAGCGCTGTTAATTGGTGTCGCCGCAGCAAGAGCAGATAGTTTTCTAGTTACTGCAGGTCTTGCAGGAATTTCTGCTGGTGCGATGTCGATGGCTGTTGGTGAATATGTCTCTGTTCGTTCACAAAATGATATTGAAGATTCAGATCGTTTATTGGAGATGCAACACTTATCAATTGATCCAGAGGGCGAGTTACAAGAGCTTAAACATATTTACATTGATCGCGGGCTAACTCCAGAACTAGCAGAACAAGTTGCCATCGCAATGCATAACAAGGATGCACTGGCTGCACATCTACGTGATGAATTAGGCCAGCATCCAAACTTAAAGGCGCGGCCACTGCAAGCTGCTATCGCATCGGCTGCAAGTTTTACCCTGGGCGGAGTCATTCCTTTCCTCGGCGCATTCGCTCCAACACCTGGAGCAAAGGCGTGGAGCATCATCGCCTTCACAATCGTTGGCCTCATCTTTACCGGAATTCTGAGTGCGCGAATTGCGGGATCAAGCATTTTCAAGCCAACGCTTCGAGTCTTATTAGGCGGCTGTGCGGGCATGGCAATTACTGCCGGAATCGGTCAATTGGCTCACATAAGCGGGATTTAGTTACCCAAATCAACTATTAGAAGTGCCCTACTTCTTGCTACTCTTTTCCTCGTAAGACTTACTTGGGCCAAAGTTGTCCCGACATCACACCGACAACTGGAGCCTTCTTCACATGAGTTTGCAATCCAATTATCCAATTGCACAAGGGTTATACAACCCTGCCAATGAGCATGATGCTTGTGGTGTTGCAATGGTTGCAACCTTAAATAAAGTGGCAACACATGACATTGTCGCAAAAGGTTTAACTGCACTTCGCAATCTTGAGCATCGTGGCGCATCGGGTGCCGAACCAGATAGTGGTGATGGTGCCGGAATTCTTATTTGCGTTCCTGATGCTTTTTATCGCTCCGCAGTTACATTTGAATTACCTGCAGAAGGCTCTTATGCAACTGGTATCGGATTTATCGAACCAAGTGCAGATGTAAAAGACTCGATTGCCGCAA
>JBILSQ010000079.1:0-4190 GCA_044372035.1 Candidatus Planktophila sp.
CCAAAAACTAATTGAAGTAAGCCTGATTTATTTGCTAAGAATTTAATCTCAATCGGAACACTTGTTCTAATGTCTTTATGAAAACCCAGCAAGTCACCCATCACTGTTGTACCACTGCGCCCTGTTCCGCCTACAAATACAGGACGAACCTTGTGATTTTGTGGTGAGTTCTTCATTGTCTAAGAGTAAACCGTTGCTTATCTGCTTATGAAGTCTAGACTCAAGGCGTGGCAGAGAATTTTTCTCCGGTATTTATCGGAGGCACCGGTCGAAGTGGCACCACGATTACCCTGAATTTGTTAAAGAGACATCCGCAATTTCATGCGAGCTTGCCACGTGAAATCAAATTTATGACGAGCCGCCATGGCTTGCTCGATCTGGTCTATCACCGACCATTTTCAGTTGAAGAAGATGCGCACGGTTTTCGCTTTAACGTCGTCACCAGAATCTTGCCGCTTATTGGAAAAAGTCGAATGCATTTCTTTACTGACAATCTTCATGGACGTTGGTGGAGCGAGGACGGCAAAGCGGGTAAACCGCGTGGATTAGTTCAATCACTTTCGAAAGATGTTGTTGAAAGTGCACACACGCGCTTTGTTCAATCCTTTAAATCTGATCCAGCTGGTGCGTCTCAAGAGTTCTTTTACACACTTGCAAGAGCTCAGATAAAGAGTGAACAAATCAGATACTTCGGCGACTCAACGCCAGTAAACATGATGCACTCAGATCAAATAAAGAAATTACTTCCAGATGCACGATTCATCAATGTCATTAGAGATGGAAGAGATGTTGCCCTATCAATCACAAAAGAACGGTGGGGGCCAGATGATGCATACGAGGGGCTTAAGTGGTGGGCACATCGCATCCTTAAGTCGGCCCAAGCTTTAGCAAAAGTGGATAAGAAATCAGTGTTTGAATTTAGAATTGAAGATCTTGTTGTGCATAATCGAGATGGTTCTTATCAAAATCTTTTAAATTTCTTGCAGCTAGATGCCTCGACCGAGATGCACGAATACTTTGAGACGACCATGAGTGCCGAGCGCTTACACATCGGCAGTTGGCGTACTCAAGTCAAGGATCCAGAACGCTTTGATGCTAGATACAGGTCTTTGTGCAAAAAACTGCAGAGTAAAGGTGTTGAGATTAAAGATTTAGACTAGTTCGTAATAATTCTAAAGCCGTTAATGATGATTACGGCTATTCCAACAAGAATTCCGATCTGCTTACGTGGCAATTTAACAACGATTCGCGCCGCAATAGGTGCCATGATGCAACCGCCTAGCGCCAGTCCCCCAACAGCTGCCCAGTTAATATCTAATCTATTGATATTGATAAGAAAACCAACACTTGCAGAGACCGCCACAATGAATTCTGCGGCACTTACTGTTCCGATGATTTTTCTCGGCTCAACACTTGTTGTCGTCATCATCGTTGGCGTAACAATTGGGCCCCATCCCCCGCCACCTGATGCATCGACAAAACCACCAGTAAATCCTAAGTAGGTGAAATAGCGTGGATTTGTTATTTGTAGTGATGGTGGCTGTTGATTAAAGTTGAAAACATTGCGATAGAGCAGCAAGAATCCTAAGAGCAACAAAAGCGTGGAAACAAATATCTTCGCATTCGATAAGTCAATCCATGATAAAAACGTTGCTCCCAAGATCGCGCCGATTCCACCAGGAATAGCTAGCTGCTTAAGAATCTTCATATCCACATTTTCTGCGTGCCAATGTGAAACACCTGAGACCAATGTTGTTCCTATCTCGGCGGCGTGAACTGCAGCCGATGCAACGGCCGCGGATGCTCCAAGAGTTAATAGAAGTGTTGAACTTGTTAAGCCAAAACCCATTCCCAATGTGCCATCGATGAGTTGAGCAACAGAACCTGCAAGAGCGAAAAAGATCCAATTCATAGGAGGTACTTCAAAATCTGCTCGGTACTGACTAGAACATCTTCTTGACCATTAAGTGTGAGTTCAGGTTTTGTTGGTCTCTCATAATCTTGCCCTACACCAGTGAAGTTAGGAATCTGTCCCTGCGATGCCTTCTTATATAAACCCTTTGGATCACGTGAGATACACACATCAACAGGTGTATCGACGAAGACTTCGATGAAATCTCCTTCATCAAAAATAGAACGAGCACGTTGGCGATCCACTTCAAATGGACTGACCAGCGCAGTAATAACAATGAGGCCAGCGTCAATCATTAATTTGCCCACTTCAGATACTCGACGCACATTTTCGGCGCGATCTTCTGGAGTAAAACCTAAGTCAACGTTTAGACCCATACGTAAGTTATCGCCATCTAAAACGTAGGCGTGCATGCCTAGAGCGTGCAATCTCTTTTCTAGCGCATTAGCAATTGTTGATTTTCCAGAACCAGATAAACCGGTGAGCCAGATCAATTTTGCGCGTTGATTCTTTGCACTCTCTCTGGCCGACTTATCTACTTCATAAGCTTGATAGGTAATGTTTTCACCGCGGCGAAGTGCGTGACGAATCATTCCAGCGCCGACGCTCTGAGAAGTCAGACGATCAACAAGAATAAAGTTTCCAAACTCTCGTGACTCTTGATACGGCAACAATGCCAGAGGTTGATTGGTAGCAATTTCAACTACGCCAATTTCATTCATTCCTAATGTGTTGGCAGCTTTTTCTTCGCCGGTATTTACATCAATGCTATGTCGAATTTTTGTCACAATCACAGGAATTTGTGTTGGGCCCGAAATCAATAAGTATGAACGGCTATGTATCAGTGCTTCCTCATTGAGCCAGACAAGATGGGCACTAAAGCGATCACTCGCTGAAACTTCTTCATTAATCGATGCAATTAAATCGCCACGTGTCACGTCTACTTCTGGCTGAAGTACGAGTGTGACAGCGTCGCCTTCATCAGCGGATTTAACGTTTTTCATATCTGCAACGATGGTTGAAATGGTTGCTATTTGATTACTTGGGTGGATGCGTACTTGTTCACCAACGGCCACACTGCCCCGATAAATTGTTGTGCTGATTCCGCGAAAATCTTCTGCTCGGACAATTGATTGCACACGTGCGCGCATTGTGATCTCTTCAGACTTTTTCGGCTGCCACGACTGAATGCATTCAAGCAAAGTCTGACCTGTGTACCACGGCATCACTGTGCTCTGAGTGACAACATTGTCTCCGGCAAGTGCGCTCATAGGAATAAAGTGAATATCCGGTAGATCAAAGCGTGACATTTGTGAGAGCAAGTCATCTTTAATCGTTGTGAAAATCTCTTGGCTGTAATCCACGGCATCTAGCTTGTTAATGGCAACAATTACGCGAGATACACCCATGAGGTTACAGATCATCAGATGGCGCAGTGTTTGTGTGCGCACTCCCTTTGTTGCATCGATGAGAACAATGGCAATATCTGCACGCGAAGCCGCAACTGCCATGTTTCGTGTGTACTGCTCATGTCCTGGAGCATCAGAAATAATTAAACGCCTGCCATCTAGTAATGACATGGAGCGATAAGCAACATCAATTGTGATTCCTTGCTCGCGCTCTGCTTCTAGGCCATCGGTCAAAAGGCTAAAGTCGATTTCACCAGCTGCAATAGTTGATCCAGCTCTGCGAACATTGCGCGCAGCACCAACTGTGTCGTGCGGAACGCTATCGGTTTGAACTAAGAGTCGACCTATGAGTGTGCTCTTGCCATCATCGACACTTCCGCATGTGAGCATTCGAAGAACTGAGGTCTGCATTAAAAATACCCCTCGCTCTTCTTCTTCTCCATTGAATCTTCATTCGCGCCGTCAATCAAACGAGTGGCACGTTCACTAAGTTTTACTGAGAAAACTTCTTCGACTATCTCTTCGATTGTTGTTGCTTGTGACTGCACGGCAGCAGTCAGCGGATAACACCCGAGTGTTCTAAAGCGAACTTCAACTATCTCGGGTTTTTCACCCGGATTGAGTTGGTAGCGATCATCATCGACCATAATGAGTTGGTCTCCACGCTTTACTACTGGTCGCTTTTTTGCAAAGTACAGTGGATTTACTTCAATTTTTTCTTGTTCTATATAACGCCAGACATCTAATTCAGTCCAATCAGAAATTGGAAATACGCGCATCGTCTGTCCTGGTGCAAGGCGAGTGTTATAGGTTCGCCACATTTCTGGACGCTGATTGCGAGGGTTCCACGCATGACCTTCTTCGCGCAC
>JBILSQ010000080.1:0-4179 GCA_044372035.1 Candidatus Planktophila sp.
AAGGGCTTGCGACTCACAGGCGAAGTTGTTCGCCGTAAGCAAGGAAAGACAGGTAAGAAGTAATGGCTATCGGTGTAAAGGTCCGTAAAGGTTCGGCAACAAATGCTCGCGCCCGTCGTCACTTCCGTGTGCGCAAGAAGGTCTCCGGAACTTCTGCTCGCCCACGTCTAGTTGTCTCACGCTCTGCTCGTCACTTGTTCGTGCAGATTGTTGATGACACAACCGCAAAGACTCTTGCTTATGCATCAACCATGGAAGCAGATCTACGCAATGACAAAGGTGACAAGACTTCAAAGTCTCGCCAAGTCGGTGTGTTAATTGCAAAGCGTGGAAAAGAAGCAGGCGTTTCTACCGTTGTCTTTGACCGCGGTGGCAATAAATATCACGGTCGTATCGCAGCTCTTGCAGATAGTGCACGAGAGAATGGATTGGAGTTCTAATGGCTATTGATCCAACCTCAGCAGCACCATCAACTGGTGGTAACTCATCAGGTAAAGGCGGTCGCGAACGTCGTGAACGTCGTGATGATCGTCAACAAGAGAAGAGCCCATACACAGAGCGCGTGGTTTTCATTAACCGCGTATCTAAAGTTGTAAAGGGTGGTCGTCGCTTCTCATTCACAGCACTAGTTGTTGTAGGAGATCAGAACGGAACTGTTGGCATCGGTTATGGAAAATCTAAGGAAGTTCCACAAGCGATTGCTAAAGCAGTAGAAGAAGCAAAGAAATCATTCTTCACAGTTCCACGTGTTCAAGGAACTGTTCCTCACCCAGTTCAAGGTGAAACTGCAGCAGGCGTTGTATTACTTCGCCCAGCTAGCCCAGGTACCGGAGTTATTGCCGGTGGCCCAGTGCGTGCAGTTCTTGAGTGCGCAGGAATCACTGACGTTCTTACAAAGTCACTCGGATCAAATAACGCAATCAACATGGTTCATGCAACCGTTGCTGCGCTAAAGATGCTTGAGTCACCAGCTGCAATCGCGGCACGTCGCGGTCGTCCGCTCGAAGATGTTGCACCAGCTGCAATTATTCGTGCATCACAGATGACAGTAGGTGCGTAATGCCACGTTTAAAAGTTACTCAAATTCGTTCAAAGGTTGGCAATAAGCCAGAACTTCGCGAAACACTTCGCTCTCTTGGATTAAAGAGAATTAACGATGTTGTTGTCAAAGAAGATCGTCCAGAAATTCGTGGCATGGTTTACGCCGTGCGCCACTTGATCAAGGTTGAGGAGGTTGAATAAAGATGACACTAAAACTTCATCATCTACGTCCAGCCCCTGGTGCTAAGAAAGCTAAGACTCGTAAGGGTCGCGGTGAAGCATCAAAGGGTAAGACTGCTGGTCGCGGTGGCAAGGGAACTCGCGCCCGTAACCAGGTTCGTGCAGGTTTCGAAGGTGGACAACTACCTTTGGTAATGCGCTTACCTAAGTTGCGCGGATTTAAGAACCCAGCACGCGTTGAGTACCAAGCTGTCAATGTTTCAACAATTAACGCTCTCTATCCAAAGGGTGGAGATGTAACAGTTGCTGATCTCATTGCAAAGGGTGCAGTTCGCGACAGCCTTCCTGTAAAGGTTCTAGGCAATGGCGAAATCTCAGTCAAGGTAAATGTCACAGCACATGGATTCTCTGGTTCAGCAGTTGAAAAGATTGCTGCAGCAGGCGGATCTACCAAAACTCTTTAATTCATTACAAAACAAGATTGATTAGGAAGAGGGAGAAAATCTGATGCTTTCAGCATTCGGTATGGCCTTTAAGACCCCTGAACTACGAAAGAAGATTTTCTTCACTCTTTCAATCATGGCTTTGTTTCGTTTTGGATCTGTTGTACCAACACCTGGTGTTTCATATACAAATGTTCAGGCGTGCTTAACCCAAGTTGAATCAGGTGGCCTCTTCGGTCTCATCAACCTATTTAGCGGTGGAGCACTTCTGCAATTATCTGTCTTCGCTTTGGGCATCATGCCTTACATCACCAGCTCAATTATTGTTCAGCTTTTAACGGTTGTTATTCCTCGTTTTGAAGCTCTCAAGGCAGAAGGACAATCAGGAACTGCGAAGCTAACTCAATACACACGTTATTTAACAATTGGTCTAGCAGTACTTCAATCAACAGGCTTGATTGCAGTTGCTCGTACACCTGGTCGTCTTATTTCTGGTTGCGATTTAGCAATCATTCCGGACACATCATGGCAACGCATCATCACAATGATCTTCGTAATGACAGCTGGAACATCTGTAATCATGTGGCTCGGCGAACTCATTACTGACCGCGGTGTCGGTAACGGTATGTCCATTCTTATCTTTACATCTATTGCAGCTGGATTCCCAGGAAACTTGTGGAGCATCAGATTGCAAAAGGGTCTCTTCGCATTCCTCTTCGTAATCGCAGTTGGAGTTCTTATCATTGCAGCCGTTGTATTCGTCGAGCAGGCACAGCGACGTATTCCGGTTCAGTATGCAAAGCGCATGGTTGGACGCCAAAGCTACGGCGGAACCAGCACATATATTCCAATTAAGGTGAACCAAGCTGGAGTTATCCCAGTTATCTTCGCATCATCACTTCTTTATATTCCATCGCTGGTTGTTAACTTCACAAATAGCCAATCCGCCTGGGCAATCTGGATTAGTCGAAACTTTATTACTGGTGATCATCCAATTTATATTGCAACCTACGCAATACTCATTGTTTTCTTCACATACTTCTATGTTGCAATCACATTTAACCCAGATGAAGTTGCAGATAACATGAAGAAGTACGGTGGATTCGTCCCTGGTATTCGTGCGGGTCGTCCGACATCTGAGTACCTGCAATACGTTCTCTCACGTATTACAGCACCTGGTTCTCTTTATCTTGCACTCGTTGCAATTATTCCAATCGGTGCACTTATTCTCTTTGGTGCGACACAGAACTTCCCATTTGGAGGTACTGCAATTTTGATCGTGGTTGGTGTTGGTTTAGATACTGCAAAGCAGATTGAAAGCCAGTTACAGCAACGTTCATATGAGGGGTTCTTGCGCTAATGCGTTTAGTCCTGGTTGGACCACCAGGTGCGGGTAAAGGTACGCAAGCGCAATTCCTCGCCGAGCACTATTCGATTCCACACATTTCAACTGGCGACATTTTTCGTGCCAATTTAAAAGCCGGAACTCCACTCGGCCTTGAAGCACAAAAATTTATGGATGCAGGCGAGTTAGTTCCAGACTCTGTGACCAATGAGATGGTCAAAGATCGCCTCACTCATGCAGATACAGCTAACGGATTTTTACTCGATGGATTTCCACGCAATGTCGCACAAGCACAAGTTCTCTCAGCTGTTTTAGCGGAGAGCAAGACGCCACTTGATGCTGTTCTTGAACTTCAAATTGATGATTCAGAGATCATCTCTCGTTTAGATAATCGCAGAAGTGTTGAGTCTCGCGCAGATGATGCTGCAGAAGTAATTGTTCACCGCCTCAAGGTTTATCACGAGCAAACAGCGCCAATCATTGGTTACTACAGCACCGAAGGATCTCTCATAACAATTAGCGCAACTGGCGCTGTTGATGAAGTTACAAAGCGCGCAATTACAGCTCTCGGCAATAAATAAGTAGCTCGAGTATGGCAATTCAAATCAAAACTCTTGATGAGTTAAAAACCATGCGCCGCGCAGGACTGGTAGTTAGTCAAACCTTAGATTTAATGCGCGAATCAATCAAAGTTGGAATGCGAACAGATGCACTCGATGCAATCGCTGCAGCAAACATTAAGCGGGCGGGTGCAACCTCTAATTTCAAGGGTTACCACGGATATCCAGCAACTATTTGTATTTCACTCAATGATGAAATTGTTCACGGAATCCCTGGAGATCGAATCATCGAAGATGGCGACGTTGTCTCAATTGATTGCGGTGCAATTATTGATGGTTGGCACGGAGATGCTGCGTTTTCAGTAATTGTTGGTCAAGCCGACCCGGAAGATCAAAAAATGCTAGATGTCTGCGAAGAATCTATGTGGCGCGGAATCGCTGCTGGAAAATCTGGTGCGCGCCTGAGTGATATTGGTTATGCAATAGAGCAGTACATCAATTCGCAAGGACGTTACGGAATTTTGCAGGAGTACGGTGGACACGGAATTGGTACAGAGATGCATCAAGAACCACACGTACTAAATTTTGGTAAAGCTGGTAACGGACCAGA
>JBILSQ010000010.1:0-13395 GCA_044372035.1 Candidatus Planktophila sp.
CTAATTCAGTCCAATCAGAAATTGGAAATACGCGCATCGTCTGTCCTGGTGCAAGGCGAGTGTTATAGGTTCGCCACATTTCTGGACGCTGATTGCGAGGGTTCCACGCATGACCTTCTTCGCGCACGCTAAAGATTCGCTCTTTGGCACGAGACTTTTCTTCATCTCTTCTGGATCCACCAATTGCTGCATCGATTTGATGTAGGTCTAATGCTTGACGCAGTGCAACAGTTTTCATAATTCGCGTGTACTCAGAAATACCAGTTGTAAAGGGATTGACTCCAGATTCGACGCCCTCTTTATTTGTATTTACAATCAAAGAAAGCGAGTTTTCAGCGACTACTTTGTCTCGAAAACTAATCATCTCCCTAAATTTCCACGTTGTATCAATGTGAAGTAATTGAAAAGGTATTGGGGCAGGATAAAAAGCTTTCTTTGCAAGATGTAGCAATACTGAGGAGTCTTTTCCAATTGAGTACATCAAGACTGGTTTGCGAAAAGAGGCCGCAGTTTCGCGCAGAATCTCAATGGATTCATTTTCAAGTGCCTTAAGGATCTCCGTATTGACACGCACCTTGGCATGTTACTACGTGTTATTTGGACTTCTATGTGGAAACGCAGCGAATCTGTACAAAGGCGATAGTGAGGTTAAAGTTAGGCATGGCCATTGTGGCAATTGATCAAGGTACTTCGGGCACCAAAGCCCTTGTTATTGGTGGCGCTGGTGAAGTGCTCAGTCGTGGATACGCCCCACTTGATTTAGATCATTCAGGGCCAGGTGTCAGTGAGTGTGCTGCAGAAGATTTGTGGCAATCAATTGTTATTGCAATTAAACAAGCTCTTGCAGGATGCTCAGAAAAAATCACTGCAGTGGGACTCGCAAATCAAGGTGAATCAATTCTGGCGTGGGATAAGAGCAATGGTGAAGCGCTTTCAAAAGTAATTATTTGGCAAGATTCACGATCGGCATCATTGTGTGACCAACGTCGTACACACTCTGATTTTGTTTTGGCTAAGAGTGGATTAGCACTTGATCCGTACTTCGTTGCACCCAAGATGGTGTGGTTACGTAATCGAGTTGCTGCAGGGGTTATAACAACTACAGATACGTGGATTATCGCTCGCCTGACTGGCAAGTTTGTGACAGATGTTTCAACTGCTTCTCGCACTCTGCTATTTGATTTACATACTCGTTCCTGGAGCAATGAGTTAGCCGATATTTGGGATTTAGATATTGCCGACTTGCCTAATTTAGTCAATAACGATGATGTAATCGGCGAAATCTGTCATCCCGATGTTGAAGAACTTCGTGGTGTTGTTTTGGCAGGAACAATGGTTGATCAGCCTGCTGCGCTATTGGCCGAAAATTGTTTTGATGTGGGGCAAGCAAAGTGCACATACGGAACCGGCGCATTCTTGCTGACTAATATCGGCGCAGCACCAAAAATTTCCAAACATGGACTTGCAACATCTCTTGCATGGAATATCCGTGGAGCATCCGCGTACTACTTAGATGGTCAAGTATTTACGGCAGCAACTGCTGTGCAGTGGCTGATCGAAAATGATTTGTTGGTATCGGCAGAAGCAATTGATTCACTTCCAGATGCACGTGGTGTCATGGCCGCTCCTGGATTTGCAGGTTATGGCGCTCCGCTTTGGAAACCACATGCAACCGCGAGCATTGCAGGATTAACACTGAGTCACGGCAAAGGCGAAATTGCGCGAGCCATGGTCGATGGAATCGCGGCGCAAGTTGCCGACTTATTAGGTGCAATCGCAGCAGATGGTGTTGCAGTAAAACAATTGCGAGTTGATGGTGGCTTAACGCAATCACATACATTGATGCAGATGCAGGCAGATCTTGCCCAAGTAGATATTGAGGTCTATCCGCATCCTGATGCAACAGCTATTGGAGTTGCTAACCTTGCGGCAATGGCCACACAGAGCGCTCTTACATTGCAAGATTTTGCTTCCTCATGGAAATCTTCACATACATACTCACCTGTATGGAGTGCCGATCGCGCGCAGAGTTACTTAGCTAAATGGCGCACACTGCCAGCTAACGCCTTGGAATCCGCACATGAGTAAGAAGATTTATGACGTAGCAATCATTGGCGCCGGAGTTGTTGGCACAGCTATTGCGCGCGAGTTATCAAAACACAATATCGCTATTGCAGTACTAGATGCGCACTCAGATGTTGGCGATGGAACATCAAAAGCCAACACTGCAATCTTGCACACAGGCTTTGACATGGTGCCGGGTTCACTTGAATCCAAACTGGTTGCACGCGGTTATCACTTACTGCGCGACTATGCGCGCGAAACAGGAATCGCTGTCGAAGAACTCGGCGCGCTCCTTGTTGCCTGGAGCCAAGAAGAGCATGACAATCTCTCGAAGTTGCAAGCAAAAGCAGTTGAAAATGGATACAAAGATTCAGTAATCATTAGTGCTGCCGATGTGTATGCACGCGAACCACACTTGGGTCCTGGCGCACTCGGTGCGCTCTATGTTCCGGGTGAATGGATTATTGATCCATGGACACCGATTGTTGCCTTTGCTACGCAAGCCAAACTAGCTGGCGCTGACATACTTTTAAGTACCGCAGTAACTGGTGTAACAATCGGTACACACAACACTTTGCACACAACTAATGGTGATGTTGAAGCCCACCACGTCATCAACGCTGCTGGTTTATATAGCGATGAGATAGATGGTGTCTTTGGAATTAAAGACTTCACCGTTATTCCACGCCGTGGCGAATTAATGGTCTTTGACAAACTATCTCGAACTCTCATCTCTCACGTTATTTTGCCTGTGCCATCTTCTATGGGTAAAGGTGTGCTGGTCTCCCCTACTGTCTTTGGAAACATCATGCTTGGACCAACTGCGCAAAATCTTGATGACAAAACAGATTCAGGATCCAGCGAAGATGGTCTGAAATTCTTGCGCGAAAAGGGAAGCAAGATTGCACCAGAGTTATTAGATGAAGAGATCACTGCCGTGTATGCCGGCCTTCGTGCATCCACTGAACACTCCGATTTTCAGATTCGCTCCCACAACAATAAATACATAACAGTTGGTGGCATTAGATCTACTGGACTTACAGCCTCAATGGCGATTGCCGAACACGTCAAAGAATTACTCGTTAATTCAGGATTATCACTGGGTGCGGAAAAAACACTGCCCGCAATCACAATGCCTAATTTAGGTGAAGCTTTTGTGCGTCCGTATCAAGATGAAAAAGCTATTGCAGATAAGAATGGCTATGGCGAAATCATCTGTCACTGTGAACGCGCAACCAGACAAGAAGTAATTGACGCACTCGAATCACCTTTGCCGCCAACAACTCTTGGCGGATTGGGCAGACGCACCCGCGCTGGACTTGGTCGATGCCAAGGTTTTTATTGTCATAGCGAATTACGAAAGTTACTTGAGAAGAAATGAAAACTTCACAAGTAGATGTACTCGTAATCGGCGGTGGACCTGCTGGCCTTGCTGCTGCAATTGAGTTGAAAAAATCCGGCGTACAGAGCGTTCGAGTCATAGAACGCGAAAGAGTTGCTGGCGGAGTTCCGCGCCACTCTTTTCATCCTGGGTATGGATTACGCGATTTCAAGCAGTTTTTATCTGGACCAAAGTACGCAAAAAAGTATGTTGAGAGCGCACTGACTTCAGGTGTTGTGATTTCAACACTGAGCACGGCAACTCACTTTGGTGAGAAAAACTCTGTGCAGGTAACTTCTCCTGCCGGGATAGAAACAATTAGTGCGCGTGCAATTATCTTGGCAACGGGTGCACGTGAACGAGCGCGTGCTGCGCGTGCTGTGCCGGGCAAGCGCCCTGCAGGTATTTACACAACAGGTTCGCTGCAGCAAGCCACGTACTTAGAAGATCTCGCAATTGGATCTCGCGCCGTCATCGTGGGCGCCGAACACGTATCTTTTTCTGCGGTCATGACACTCAAGCACGCAGGTGTAAAAACCGTGGCGATGCTGACAGAAAAGAAAAAGCACGAAACCGTCGGTCTTGTGCGCACTGCCCTTGGCCTTTGGTATCGATTTAAGTTGATGACTAAGACAGAAATTGTTGAGGTACTCGGTGATTCGCGAGTCACCGGTGTGCGTATTCGCCGAAATGGTGTTGAAAAAATTATCGCCTGCGACACCATCGTTTTTACCGGCGACTGGATTCCAGATAACGAACTAGTGCGCCGTGGTGGTTTTGCAATTGATTCGACTTACAAATCACCAATTGTTGGCGCAGACGCTCAAATAGCAGGCACATCAATTTATGCAATTGGCAATCTGGTCTTGCCAATTAAGGCAGCCGATAAGTGTGCGGTAGATGCGCGCGTTATTGCAAAAAAAGTTGCTGCAACCCTTAACTAGGGACGCACAACGATTCTCACAATATCTTCAGGCGTTGCACTGCCTTTGAGTTCGGCATCCACATTGGTTGGAATTCCATTTATTTGAGCCGCAGCAAGCATTGTTAATTGAGCACCGATTTCTGTTATCCAATAAAAAGCGGCGGGTCCTGCGCGATCCAGAATTCTCTGGGCCTCAGCAATTTTTACATCACTAAATTTTTCGCGGTCATTCTTGTCATCATCGATAACGGATAACAAAAAGCGCTTAATGTCTAGGCCGATACCTGTGGGATCTGTTGAGTTTTCAATCAGCTCTTTGAGTTCGGCATCTAATCCGCGTGGTTTTTTCTTACGCTTTTTACGGTTGAGGAATAAGTAAACAATTAGGAATATCGCTATGAATTCGAACATGCCCCAAAGTTACAGGCACTCACCGACATCAGATGATTTGAGCCAGAATCACGCGCGCCTGGTCACCAAAGTGAGGGCTGCCCTTTTCATACACATCGATGCGCAAAATCTCCGGTGCAGTTATTCGTTTAGCGCCAGCTAGTGAATCGAGTTCCGCTTGGAAATCTTTGCCCTCAAAGTGTTCGTTGTTAACACCAATCACTATCCATCCAGCAGGGCGAACAAGGGATAAAACATTTTTCAGTGCATCAGGTCCTAAGTGACCATGTGTGAATGTTCCAGAACAAATTAGCGCATCGTATGGTTCGAAAGTGTTGATTACTGGTTGTGTCAGATCGCACTCATTGAGATTTGAATAAACAGCCGATTCATCAAGGCGTTTTTTCTGCCTTGCCTCTGCCAACATTTCTGGAGAAATATCTAAACCATCGATTGCTAGGTGAGAACGCAACCGGGATAAATACATTCCGGTAAGTCCGGTGCCGCAACCAATATCAATCACGCGAGCAACTTCATCCGCATCAGCCGGAACATGTTCGTTAAATACTTCTGAAATCGCTTTTGGATATCGATACTGCTTTGCATCGACAAAAGATGATTCATATGTTGTGGCCCATTTTGCATACAGACGGCGATTGTCTTCAGGGGTCTTTACGGAGTATGCCTCATCAAGTCCAAGGGCTTTGTCATCTGACATGCGTGAAAGTTTAGGTACTGAGTTCGTTTATTACTAGTACCTGTCAGTGGCCTATGCCAAACTAACGGCATGAGTTTCTGGTCAGATTTCAAAGCAAAGAGAGCGCTGAAAAAGGCTCACCAACAATTTGCAGATGACTATGCCGATTGGCAGCGCGATGTGGAAATCTTTAAAAAGATCGAAACCGCTTTCGAATTAGCAGTTAAAGGCGAAGACTCTGTACCCAATAACACTGTTCAGAAAAAAGGCGAGGTTATTTTGTGGCAGGGCCAAGGACAATTACACGAAACTGGTCGCACTGCTGGTAGATATGAGGGTACTTCACAAGGATTTAGCATTCCGCTATTTGCCGGAATCCGTTACAGAGTGGGCGCACAGCGCGGAACTTTTGTGGCTGGAGATGAAGTACAAGTACCAAAAGAAAATGGCCTGGTGCTGCTCACTACTGAGCGAGTTTTGTTTAATGGCCAGATGAATACTAAAGAGTGGGCATTTGCAAAGTGGAATGGTGCTGCGACAAATAATGATGAATCCGATTACATCTTTCATGTCAGTAATCGCCAAAAAACTTCCGGTATCTACTTTGGCCCAACACAGGGCCGCGAATTCAATCGCTTCCTCGCTCAAGCAATTAACTGTGCAGAAGAAGGTATTGACGTTGCTCTAAAGAGTATTCGCACTCAACTCAAAGAGTTAGGCGAGGATGAACCTAAGGCACCAACGCCGGCATCTATTGAGTCAGCGCGTGTGGCAAAACTAGAGATTGAGGCGCCGAAGAACTAAAGCTTGATCATGTACTGCACGTAATCATTGTTCTTTGTGATTGAGTCATACAAAATACGAGCAGTAGCGTTTCCTGCCTTGGTCTGCCAATACATGCATCCGGCGCCCGTTGCGATTGCATGCTCTTTAACGTGATTAATCATCGCTCTGCCAATTCCTTTGCCACGAGCTTCAGGCAAGATATAGAGATCTTCTAAGTACAACTCCCCAACTTTTTCCCATGTTGATTGGCGCAACATGGCGTGTGCGATTCCAAGGATTTTTCCATCTTCTTCTGCAACGAATCCCGTAAAGACATGAGTGGAATCAAAGAAGCGTTGCCAAGTTACATCAGTTGTTTCATCTGAAACGGTTGCTTCGTAAAAATCTAAATATGCCTGCCACAGCGGATTCCACTGTTTTCGATCAGATTGCTCGATATTACGAATTCTCACGAGGTGGTTTTTTTCTAAATAACTTTCGTGGGTCTGCCTTTTTGGCTTCATCTCGCGCACGGTCAAGAAAACGTTGGGCCCACACAAATTCACCAGCGAGAATGAGTAGCCCAGCAAAAACAAATGGCAGTGTGAAAGGACCAGGAAGCACAATCAGAAATCCGCCGATAATGATCAGTGTTCCACCGAAGACAAGGGCAAGGACTTTTCTGACAGGTGTAGGAATGCTCTTCCAAGCTTTGCGGATTTCCATGTATCTATTCTATTTGTAGAAAGGCCTTGGTGCTAACAACTTCGACTTACTTGGCTGCAAATGCGCTGATTAATTCATACATTGCATGTGATGCTGCAATACCAGTTATTTGGGCGTGATCGTATGCTGGAGCGACTTCAACGATGTCAGCGCCCACAACATTCATGCCAGCTGTAGCACGCAATAAAGATAAGAGTTCACGACTTGTTAATCCGCCCGCCTCTGGCGTTCCTGTACCAGGTGCGTGCGCTGGATCTAGAACATCAATGTCGATACTTATATACGTTGGTCGTTTTCCAACGCGTGCCTTCATCTTTTCAATCGCCGCACCAACTCCAAGATCTTGGAATTCGACGCTGGTAAAAATCTGGAAGCCAAGTGCCTTGTCATCAGTTAAATCCTTTGCGGCGTATAAAGGCCCGCGAATACCAATATGCATGCACCCTTCTGGATCAAGCAAACCTTCTTCACTAGCACGTCTAAATGTTGTGCCGTGCGTGTAATCAGCACCGAAGTATGAATCCCATGTATCTAAATGTGCATCAAAGTGCACAACGCTAATTGGGCCGTGCTTGGCTTTTAGCGAACGCAGAATAGGAAGCGTAATTGTGTGATCTCCACCGATTGTCACGATTCTCTTAGCGCGTTCTGCAAGTTGGTCATAGCTTCTGTGAATACTAGAAATTGCTTCTTCAATATCAAATGGATTTGCAGCGATGTCGCCGGCATCTACAACTTGCTGCGTCGCAAATGGTGAAACATTTGCAGCTGGGTTGTAGGGACGAAGCAATCTAGAGGATTCACGAACATGATTGGGGCCGAATCGGGCGCCTGGGCGATATGAAACTCCAGTATCAAATGGCACTCCAACAATTGCCACGTCGACATCGCTTACTTCACTGAGCTGAGGAAGGTGAGCAAATGTTGCAATACCGCCATAACGTGGCATCTGTGTTGCATCAACTTGGCCAATGATTTTGCCCGTATTAACACGAGGAGTTTTGTTATCGCTCATTGGTTAAGGGTACTTGATTAACTGCTGGGCAGAAAGTGTTTTGCTTTGCCATCTCTGGCAAAAGCCATGAGCGTTAATCCGAATTCATTCGCAAGATCTATTGCAAGAGATGTTGGTGCGCTGACTCCGACTAGTGCTGAAACACCTGCGGCTACTGACTTTTGAATGATTTCGTAACCCACACGACCTGAAACAACAACGGTCCAATTGCTAAGTGGCAGGTCTCCCGCCATCAGTGCTGCGCCAATGATTTTGTCTACAGCATTGTGACGCCCAACATCTTCGCGAACGTAGATTACTTTGCCTTGCGGATTAACAAGTGCTGCGGCATGTAGGCCGCCGGTCTTAGAAAAGATTGCTTGGCGACCATCAAGAAGTGCTGTCATGCCAGCGAGTTCGGATAAGGAATGCGTTGTTGGTGCAACCTTCTTTATTCCACGTGCATGTAGGTCTGAAATATTTGTAGAACCACAGACACCGCATGCAGATGTCATTGTGAATCGGCGCTCCATAGAACGCGGTGGTTTTGGAGCATTCGCTGTAATTTCTGCAATAACAACATTGGCGCGTTGTCGCGGTGTTAGGGATCGATCAGCGCAGACCTTTACTTGGATTAATTCTTTTGGATCACTTAAGAAACCTTCGCCCCATAAAAATCCTGCAGCAAGTTCGAGATCAGAACCTGGTGTGCGCATTGTGATGCCGAGTTGTTCTTCGGTGTCACCTTGTTTGAGTCTTATTTCAAGTGGTTCTTCGACAACTACGGAGTCAGATGTGAAGCTATCAGAATCTGATTTTTGTACCTTAACTTTTGCAATAGATGAAGGTGCGCTATCTATCTCTTCATCTTTTAGCATGGCGATAGAACTCGATGTTCTCTGGTGGCAGCGGAGTATTGCCAAGAATCAAATCCGCAGCCTTCTCAGCAACCATCATGACGGGTGCGTAAATATTTCCGTTGGTGACGTATGGGAAAACGGAGGCATCTGCGATACGTAGCCCGTTTACTCCGTGCACCTTCATTGTCTCTGGATCAACAACTGACATTTCATCGGTGCCCATCTTTGCTGTGCAGGATGGATGCAGCGCTGTTTCTGCGTCTTTGCGTACCCAATCCAAAACCTCTTCATCTGTTGAAACAGAAGCACCCGGAGAAGTTTCACCTTCATTAAAAGGTTCCATTGCAGGTTGGGTCAAAATGTTTCGAGCAACTCGAACTGCTTCAACCCACTCGCGGCGATCTTGATCAGTTGAAAGATAGTTAAATTGGATTGCAGGCTTTTCAAATGGATTGGCGCTCTTAATCTTTAACCATCCGCGCGCATCTGAATACATAGGGCCCACGTGTACTTGGTATCCGTGACCACTTGTTGGACCGCTGCCGTCGTAGCGAATAGCAAGAGGTAAGAAGTGGAACATCAAGTTTGGATAGGCGACATCTTCATTGCTTCGAGTAAATCCACCAGCTTCAAATTGATTCGTGGCTCCTGGACCTTTTCTAAAGAATAACCAAGCGGCGCCAATAAATGGGCGGCGCCATAACTGTGTAATTGGTTGTTGTGTTACAGGTTGCTTGCACTTGTACTGAACATAAACCTCGAGGTGATCCTGCAAATTGGCACCAACGCCAGGAAGGTGCTTGACCACATTAATTCCTAGTTTGGAGAGGTCTTCTTGATTTCCAATTCCAGATAATTGCAAAATCTGTGGTGTATTAATTGCGCCACCGCACAAAATGACTTCCTTGGAAGTAAAGGTGTGCTTCTTTCCCTTAATCATTACTTCCACACCAGTTGCAGTTGTGCCCTCAAATAACACCTTGGTGACATGCGCCTTGGTCTTAAGCGATAAGTTCTTGCGCTTTAGAACTGGATACAAATATGCACGAGCAGCACTCAGGCGACGACCACGATAAACATTTCGATCAAATGCTGCGAAACCTTCTTGGCGATATCCATTGACGTCATCAGTGCGTGGATATCCCGCTTGCTCTGTTGCTTTAAAGAATGCGGCAAAGAGAGGGCCCTTTACTGGTCCGCGTTCTAACTTCAGTGGTCCATTATCTCCACGGAAAGGATTCTTTGGATCGGCTAAACAATTCTCTAACTTTTTAAAGTACGGCAAGCAGTGTGCGTAATCCCAATTCGCCATACCCTTATCTTTTGACCAACGCTCGTAATCCAAAGGATTTCCCCGCTGCCAAATCTGTCCATTAATTGAAGATGAACCACCTAAAACTTTTCCACGTGCGTGATAAATCTTGCGACCATTCATAAATGGTTCTGGTTCGGATTCATACATCCAGTCATAAAATTTGCTGCCAATTGGAAAGGCCAGCGCTGCCGGCATATGAATAAAGACATCCCACTTGTAATCGCGGCGTCCAGCTTCTAGAACTAAAACTTTGTGTGCAGGGTTTGCACTGAGGCGATTAGCGAGCGCGCAACCAGCTGATCCGCCACCAACAATGATGTAGTCATACTGCGCGCTCATGTAAGGAGTCTACTAATAAAACAAGGCCCTTACTCAATGGTTTTCACTGAGTAAGGGCCTTGCTTCTTAGGATTTTTTTACTTACTTACCAACCCATGCAGCAACAGTTGCAGCGTTAGCAGCGATCCACTTGCTGGCCGCTTCTTCCGCTGTCATTCCGTTTTCAAGGTCAGCAGCTACACCGTTCTGATCAGCATTAGTCCACTTGAAGTTCTTAACAAGTGAAGTAAATGGATCATTAGCATCGTTGAGCTTCTTAGACATCAACTTCTGAAGTGGTGTTGATGGGTAGTCGGTTAAACCACTTGCTGCTGCTGGATCGCTCCAGTCATTAGCAGGGAACTTAACGCGAGCTGCTTCAAGTGTTGGAAGCTTTGAGTGAAGTGTCCAAGGCTGCCATGCATAACCAATGAATGGAGTCTTGTTCTCTTCTGCCTTCAAGAAGCCATCAACGAGTGCAGCTTCTGAACCTGAGAAGATAACTTTGAAGTTTAACTTGTTAGCTGAAACCATCTTTTCACCGATAGTTGTGTAACCAGTTGGGCCTTCAAACCATGCACCCTTGCCACCTGAATCTGCAGTCTTAAACATCGCTGCATACTTGTTCAAGTTCTTTGCATCAGTGATGTCTGGATACTTTTCAACCATCCATGGTGCGACATACATACCGATGATTCCAATATTTCCGTTTTCGCCAGCTTCAACTACAGCTCCGCGATCAGCCCACTCCTGCCAACGTCCGCCGCCCCAATCTTCGATGATTAGATCGATTGTTCCGGCTTCCATTGCGTCATAAGTGACAGGACCCTCTTCTAGAGTTGTCTGAGTAATTGTGCAGCCTAATTCTTGTCTTGCTACATCTGCAATTACTTGTGCTGAAGCTGTGTAACCACCCCATGCGTGCATTGCAATTGCATATGAACCACAGTCTCCTGAGGCTTCGCTTGCTGAATCGTTTACGCTGCTACCGCAACCTGAAAGTACAAGTGCTGTTGCAATTGCTGCTGTAACGATTGCCGAACGGCGACCGAATAGTGACTTCATTAACCCTCCTAATGAGTTTATGTATTGCGCAAAGCCTAGGGCGGCAATGCCGCCAGCACTAGTACTTCTCGGGGTTATTTCACGGATGTTATGAGGAGCGACGGGCGCCGGCTTGCATAATCCGGTCAAAAATCACGCCCAGGAGCAAGATGGCTGCACCAGCGATAAGACCCTTGCCCTGGAGCTCTGGCTTGGAGTTACCGGCGATGACCAAATAACCGAGACCACCTGCGCCAACAAATCCACCAATGACAACTACAGCTAAGACATAGATCAAACCTTGATTCGTTGCAAGCAGAATTGTTTTCTTTGCTGCAGGCAATTGAACTTTCGTAATGATTTGGCGTGTTGTAGATCCTGCAGCAGTTGCTGCCTCAATAAGTGCATGTGGAACAGCACGAATACCTTCACTAACAATCTTTACGACAACTGGAATCGAATAGACGATGCCTGTTGCAATAGCAGTAAAACGTGTGGGACCAAACAGACCTAACATCGGTACGAGATAAACAAATGCTGGAAGCGTTTGCCCGGCATCTAAAAATGGACGCAAAACCTTTTCAACTCGATCGCTGCGACCTGTCCAAATGCCAAGGGCAAGGCCAACAATCATGGTGAGTAAACATCCAACGATTGTTTGGGTCAGAGTCAGCATTGCTTCATACCAAAGTCCTGATAACACAATTGCCATTGATAGAACAAAAGCCAAAATCGCAGTTCTTGTTCCACCAATAATGATGGCAAGAGCCACAATCATTCCAACTGTTACATACCAAGGAGATGCAGCAAGTTGTGTTTCAAGTGGATTGAGAACGGAATAGGAAATTAAGTCCTTAAAGCCAACAGTAAATATTGTGAGGTTTTCCAAAATCCAAGCCGTCGCGCTGTTAGTCGCCTTTGCTACTTGCGGCGCAATAGTCACTTCCTTTGGCCACACCGCAGCCCACAACATTGTGCGAGACATGAAGACAGATACCACTGTAAGAATTCCACCAACAATCAAGATGATGCGCTTTGTTTTAATCTGCTTAGCCGTCGCTGGGATAAATGAATCTTGGCGCTTAGCTGCTGCGCTAGTGCTGCGATCGAGCAAGATCGCTAAGAAAACCACTGCAAAGCCGGCCACAAAGCCCTGTCCAACGTTTCGAATAATCAAAGCTTCAATAACTGGCTTACCAAGTCCAGGTGCACCAATCAGCGCAGCAATAACAACGAATGAAACTGCGGCCATCACTGTTTGATTAATGCCAAGCACAATCATCTGCTTAGCCATTGGAATTTGAACTTTGGTTAATGTCTGCTTTTGCGTTGATCCCATTGACTCAGCCGCTTCAACGGGAGATCGGTTCAAACTTCTAATCGCGTGGCTTGTAATGCGAATTGCGATTGGAATGGAGTAAATCATCGTTGCAATCGTTGCCGAGGCTGCGCCAATCATGAAGACAAGTGCGATTGGTGCCATATAAACAAGGGTCGGCAAGATTTGAGCTAAATCCAGAAAAGGCGTAAATATCTTTAAGACTCGATCTGATAAACCTGCCCATATTCCAAGCGGGATTCCTATTGCTAATGAAAGAAGTACCGCAGCCAAAGTCATTGCAATGGAGTCCATCGTGAACTGCCACATGCCGAGCGCACCACATGCCAGTAAAAGCGAAACTGATAAGAGCGCTGTTCGCCATTGGCTCGTTGCATAAACAGCAAATGCAACAATGGCAACTACACCGAGCCAACCAATAATTGGAATAAGTGAGTTTGGTGCCGGCACTGAAATGAGATTTCTAATTGCTTGAACAAAGCCATCAATTACACCGCGAATCGGATTAAAGAAATAAACGAAAGCAGGGCTCTCTGTTCTATTTCCACGAAGATCTAAAGCTTTTTCACCGACATAT
>JBILSQ010000081.1:0-3971 GCA_044372035.1 Candidatus Planktophila sp.
ATTGCGTACAGAACAACTAATGGACCTTTCATCGCTCTTGAAGATTTATTAAAAGTTTCAGGTATTGGAGATGCGAAATTCGCGCAGTTCAAAGAGAAAATCCGCGTTTAGTTGATTTCAGGGCAATCGCTCTGGGATCAGCAATTTGGATTGGCGCGCTAACACAGAGCGCTTTAGCACCGTGGAGAGTTTCACTAGTGGCACTCGCAATCTTCTTTATTTCACTTGCTGGCAAAAAGGTGCGAGTACTGATATTTATTGCAGCCCTCTTGCTTGGCTCAACAGTGATGTCACTTCGTCAGGCATCCCTTTCTGATAATGCGATTCGTACCTATTTAGATCAACCGATAAGTATCACTGCCCAAGTTGCAACAGATCCTGTGCTTAGCGCTCCAAAAGTAAGTGGTTCATATTTTGCCGTACGAAATTACACATTTATGGCACGCGCACAATTTGTTAGTGCGGGCGGCAAGAACTTTGAGTTACGTGTGCCAATTCGAATCGTTACGCCATCTAGAACGGTTGCAAACTTATTGCCGGGTCAAACAATTGCTTTTCGCGGCACGGCAGTATTAAGTACAGAAGCACGAGTTGCAGCTCTCGTTTTTGTGCGAGGCGATATTGAAGTACGGACCCAAGCTTCTCGGTGGGCGAAGAGTCTGGCATCGATTCGTAATGGGCTTCGAATAAATAGTGGCTCAGGAGATGCCGGCGCACTAATTCCTGGAATGGTATTAGGCGATACGTCCAAACAGAGCGTGACATTTAAGTCTGATATGAAGCGCTCTGGATTAACTCACTTAGTTGCAGTCAGTGGTGCCAACTTTGCAATTGTCTCTGCTTTTGTTTTATGGGCGATGCAATTCTTTGTTCGATCAATTAGATGGCGCCTAGGTGCAACTGCAATCTTTTTAGCATCCTTCATCGCACTCGTTCGGCCATCTCCATCTGTGTTGCGTGCTGCAGCGATGGCTGCGGTTTTATTGGTTGCAAAAGGATCTCGTAGACCAAGTGATTCATTGCCAGCCCTTGGTTTTGCAATTGCTGCCGTTGTCATCGCAGATCCATGGCAGGCACGAGATGCAGGTTTTGCGTTATCTGTTTTAGCAACGGCAGGCTTATTGCTCTTTGCTCCGCGAATTATTGCGTGGTTATCTCAGTACATTCCTAAATTAATAAGTGAAGCTTTGGCACCTCCAATTGCTGCAACTCTTTTTTGCTCTCCAGTGTTAATTGCAATTGCAGGATATTTGGCGCCAATGAGTGTGATTGCTAACTTGCTTGCAGCCCCAGCCGTTGCCCCCATCACGATCATTGGTTTTATCGCAGCACTCATTTCACCGATAGCGCCATTCATTACTCGTGCTCTGGTATTTGTTATTCACTTTCCTGCCGCGTTTATCTCTTGGATCGCACATTGGGCAGCTCAATTTCCTGTACTTCAAATGAGTAGTGCAATTTTGATTGGATTGTTGATAGCGCTCTGGTTTGCACGTACGTTATTGCAAAAGCATTGGAAGAAATACGTAGCAATTGCGATGTGCATCCTGCTTTTTATTACCTGGATTGGTCGGTGGCCCGGTGGACAGTGGAGCGTTGCTAATTGCGATATCGGACAAGGTGATTCTTCTGTAATCAATTTAGGCAATCACAGAGCCATTGTTATAGATGTTGGACCGGATGCGGCCCTCGAAGATGCGTGCCTCAAAGCACTTGGAATACGTGAGATTCCTTTAGTGATCTTGACTCACTTTCATGCAGATCACGTAGAAGGTTTGCCTGGTTTACTAAAAAAGCGAAGAGTTGAGCAAGTCTGGGTGAGCAATAACGTTGATCCAATCTTTGAAAGTACTCGAGTCCAGAGCTGGCTTAAAGGAATACAAGTTCAAGTTGTTACACGAGGCATGCAGAGCAAGTTTTCCAATATTGATATTAAGGTTTTGTGGCCGCTCACAACGACGCAACAATTTGCAACTAATCCTGGTGATGGTTCTGCGATTAACAATTCAAGTATCGCTGCAATGATTTCATCGCCTGATTTTTCACTCTTTGCAGCCGGAGATCTAGAACCCCCAGTGCAAGAAATTTTGCGCCCTGATGTCACACACGTTGATATTTACAAAGTTTGTCACCACGGTTCTAAGTATCAGGACCCAGAGTTAATGTCGCTTTTATCCCCGGCAATAGCGATGATTAGTGTCGGAAGTGGAAATACATACGGACACCCAGCTCCACAAACGGTGGCTGCTCTGACTAGACTCGGCGCCAGGGTTGTGCGAACAGATACAGATGGCGCGATTGCAATTGCTGCAAAAGAGCATCGCTTATCAATAAAGTTAGCGCAATCAGGAATACATATCTTCCGATTGGGATAGGAGCTGTGATGGATAGTCTGTATCTCATCCTTGGTTCCGAAGGCGCACTCGCAGATAGCGCACTCCTTAAACTCACAACGCAGCTCAAAGAAGAAAGCGCTGAGTTAACGACTCTCTTCGCATCCGAAGTCATTGTGGGAGATATTGCTGATGCACTTGCACCATCTCTTTTTTCTGAGCGCCGAGCACTTGTTATTAAAGAGCTGCAGGATTTGGCTGAAGAATCTCGCGACGAGATCACTCGCTATTTAGATAATGTGGATCCAACGACCACAGTAATTTTCATGCACAAAGGTGGCGTTAAAGGTAAGGCGCTACTGGATGCGATCAAGAAAGCCAAAGCCACAATCATTGCGTGTGAGCCACTTAAGAAAGAGAGCGAAAAACAAGAGTTTGTTCGCAACCTATTTCTAGATTTAGGTCGCAAGGCATCACCTGCTGCAGTCACTGCTCTGGTTAATGCAGTCGGTGGCGACTTACGCGAACTCAGTGCGGCGTGTTCACAGATTGTCTCCGATGCTCCAGCCGGAACAATCGATGAAGCCCACGTTGAAAAATTTCACCAAGGTCGAATTGAAACTACTGGTTTTGATGTTGCAGATATTGCCCTCGAAGGAAATCTTGCGCAAGCACTTATTACTCTGCGCGGAGCAATCGCAACTGGCACAGATCCAGTAATGATTACGAGTGCGCTCGCATCAGCAATACGCGGGTTAGCAAAAGTTTCTGGTGCAAATAGAAATATAAAATCTTTTGAATTAGCGGGCTCACTTGCAATGGCTCCATGGCAGATAGATAAAGCCCGCCGACAACTTGCAGGTTGGACTCCCAAGGGATTAACCGCTGCAGTTGCTGCGGTCGCACAGGCCGATGCCGATGTGAAAGGGGCGGCGAGTGACCCGATTTACGCACTCGAAAAGGCGATTTCTGAGATAGCTACCGCTCGAAATGGGCGCCCGATCTCAGTTTGAGCGTAAGGGGCACGCGCTGGTAGCCTACGCATCTATTAATAACCCTTATTAATTCGAAGACTAAAAAGAAGTGAGTTTTTCACGTGGCAAATATCAAGTCGCAGATTAAGCGAATCAAGACCAATGAGAAGGCACGCCTTCGCAATAAGGCTGTTAGCTCATCAATCAAGACCGCTGTTCGTAAATTCCGCGATGCAGTAACTGCTGGTGACAAGGCTGTAATCACATCTGAGCTTCGCAGTGCATCTAAGGCACTTGATGTAGCAGTTGCTAAGGGTGTTCTTCATAAGAACACAGCTGCCAACAAGAAGTCTTCAATGGCGAATGCGGCTAATAAAGCCGGCGTTCGTTAATTCTCACTGTAACCATTTAACTGCGAGGCTAATGTAAATGCCTGCGATATCCCTAGATAAAGCACCGCAACCTGCTGCAACAAAGCCCGAGCAGATTCGTAATTTCTGCATCATCGCTCACATCGATCACGGTAAATCAACACTTGCCGATCGCATGCTTGGAATCACTGAAGTTGTAGAAGCACGCAACATGCGCGCGCAGTATCTCGATCGCATGGATATCGAGCGCGAACGCGGAATCACAATTAAATCTCAAGCTGTTCGTCTGCCAT
>JBILSQ010000082.1:0-3874 GCA_044372035.1 Candidatus Planktophila sp.
TGACTCATCACCATTTCTTGGTCGTCTTGCACTCTGCCGCGTACGCGAAGGTGTAATCAAAAAAGGCCAATCAGTTATGTGGATGAAGACTGATGGAACATCAGAGCGCGTAAAAGTTTCAGAACTATTAATTACAGAAGCGCTAGAACGTGTGCCAGCACTTGAAGCACACCCTGGTGACATCATCGCTGTTGCAGGAATTGAAACAATCACTTTGGGTGAAACTCTTGCTGATCTAGATAATCCGCATGCACTTCCACCAATCATTGTTGATGAACCATCTATCTCTATGACAATTGGTATTAATACATCCCCTCTTGCAGGCAAGAGTGGAAAGTTACTTACAGCGCGCCAAGTAAAGGGTCGCTTAGATGCCGAACTAGTAGGTAACGTTTCATTGCGCGTTCTTAATACAGAGCGTCCAGATACATGGGAAGTACAAGGCCGCGGAGAACTTCAGCTAGCTGTTCTCGTAGAAATCATGAAGCGCGAAGGTTTCGAACTTACAGTTGGAAAGCCACAAGTAGTTACAAAGGTTATTGATGGCAAGCTATCTGAACCGATGGAGCGCTTAACAATTGATGCACCAGAAGAGTACTTAGGTGTCTTAACTCAGTTAATGGCACTACGTAAAGGTCGCATGGAACAAATGGTTAATCACGGTACTGGTTGGATTCGCCTTGATTACAAAGTTCCATCTCGTGGACTTATTGGTTTCCGTACAGAGTTCTTAACTGAAACCCGCGGTACAGGTTTGCTACACCACGTATTTGATGGTTACGAACCTTGGTATGGCGATATTCGTACACGCGGTACTGGTTCATTGGTTTCAGATCGCATGGGAACAGTTACTTCTTACGCACTTTACGGAACACAAGATCGCGGAACAATCTTCGTAGAACCTGGCGATGAAGTGTATGAAGGTATGGTGATTGGCGAGAACTCACGTAGTGATGACATGGACGTTAACTGTGTTCGCGAAAAGAAGTTAACAAACATGCGTGCATCAGGCACAGATGAATCAGAGCGTTTGATTCCGCCTAAGAAACTCAACATGGAAGGTGCTCTCGAATTCTGTCGTGAAGATGAATGCGTAGAAGTAACTCCAGCTGTTGTGCGAATTCGCAAAGTTGTACTCGATCAATCCGAGCGAGCACGCACCGCATCACGCCAAAAGAAGGCAAACCTCAACGCTTAGTTCTACCAGCCGCGTTCATGGCTGGTTTTGTCACACGGGTCGGGCAAGATAACCACTGTGAGTAAAGCGAAAGTTACCCTGGTCGGCAGCAACCCTGTCGCCCCTGCAATCACACTTTCCGCGCAGCAATTAGCAATCACTCGGCATCGCAATTCACCAATAATTGCACTTGGTGCACCTGGCACTGGAAAAACAACAGTGCTTATTCACTCAGCACTTTCACGTATCGCTGAAGGTCAAAATCCAGATTCGATTCTTTTGATTACTTTCGGTCGAGAGAGCGCATCAGATTTACGCGATGCGATTGCGCTACAAACGAGTGCGACGATGTACGAACCACTTGCGCGCACATTTCACTCACTCGCTTTTTCAATTCTTAAAATGAAATCGCACGTCGATGATCCAGATCCCATTTTGCTATCAGGCCCCGAGCAAGAGAGTTTTATTCGAGATCTTTTACAGGGCGACATCGCCGATGGATACAGGCAGTGGCCAGAAGATTTACACCTCGCACTTTCGACACATGGATTTGCTCGCGAATTACGCGACCTTATTTTGCGTGCATCAGAGCGCGGTGTAACACCAGAAAAACTAGAAGAGTATGCACAGTCCTACGGTGAAAAATACTGGCAAGGTGCGGCAGATTTTTGGACTCGTTACAACGGTGCAATGTTTTTGCGCGAAGTATCCGCTGGTGATTCAAAGTTGCGTATTGACCCATCCGAACTCTTATCGCGCGCAATTAGGCACCTCGAAATCAATCCAGATTTATTGGCCGAACTTCGCAACCGATTTAAAACAATTATGGTCGATGAGTTTCAAGAGACTGATCCCGCGCAGAGAAGGTTGCTCCGTTTATTAGCACCACAGGATCTTGTTTTAGTCGGCGATGCTCACAGTGCTATTGGTCGATTCAGAGGCGCCGATCCTGATGGCATGGCTAATGAAATTGATTATTACCTTGCACAAAATGGAACCCAAGTTGTTCTGGGTGAAAACTTTAGAAGTACACCTGCAACTCATGCACTCGGCATGAGTGTTTCATCTAATTTCAGATTAACCGGACCAACACATGAACGCACATGTGCAAGAACCGATACAAATGGTGTTGTCTCAATTGAAAGATTGCGATCTGTATCGGAGGAAGCGCAATACATTGCCTACCAATTCCGCCGTGCTCATCTTGTCGATGGCGTTCCATATTCACAGATGGCCGTAATCGTTCGTTCTCCAGGATCGCTCACATCAGCACTTCGACGCGCATTTGCACAGGTTTCGATTCCTGTAGCTGGCGAACTAGAAGCCCTTGCAACCAATGCCAGTATCGCGCCATTTTTGTTACTCGCTGAAATTGCAATTAAAGCTAAGCCTCTTAACACTGAAAGCGTTGAGCGTTTATTGCTCAGTGAATTTGGTGGTGCTGATGCCATTTCACTGCGACGAATTCGCAGAGCCTTGCTTGCATCCAGAAGCGATGATGACAAACGAACAGGTAATCAACTATTAATCGAAGCAGTCGATACTGGCGATATTTCCATTGAAGGTGCACAGCCAATTGAGCGAATCAATTTATTGCTTACCAAGGCACGTTCTGTTGCAAAGAAATCTGGTGCACGCGGTGAAGATTTGCTCTGGGCAATTTGGGATAACGCACAAACAAGTGATGGTGCAAAGTTAAGTACAGCGTGGCAAGAGATTGCGTTGCGCGGTGGAAATCGAGGCGCAGCAGCAGATCGCGATCTCGATGCAATGATGCAACTCTTTCAAAGTGCACAACGTTTTTCTGAGAGATTTCCATTATCTGGACCGGACGCGTTTATCCGCGAAGTCAGTGCAGAAATAATTGCTGGCGATGTTATAACCGCACAAGGCGTTCGTCCCGACTGCGTTGAAATTCTTACAGTTCATGCAGCAAAGGGACGCGAATGGGATCTCGTTGCGGTTGGTGGATTGCAAGAAGGCTTATGGCCCAACTTACGTCAACGTAGTTCGCTGTTGGGTGCGGAAAGATTGGTTGAACGCGAACGTCACGGAAATCTTGCACGCACAGAACTCGATGTCATAGCAGCGGGTGCACTCCTTGAAGATGAGCGTCGCTTATTGCACGTTGCGACCACTCGTGCGCGCACTTCGATCTTTGTTACCTGTGTTTCTTATGAGGATGATCAACCTTCGCAATTCTTTGAAGAAATTACTGATGCAATGCTTAATGTTTCTAGCGAATCACTGCCGCAGTACGTATTACCAAGACCAATCACAACTGCGGCATTGGTAGCTGATTTACGTTCGTCACTGCAGAGTGAAAAGGCAGCAGATGCAGCAGCAATCATTAAATCGCTCAGTGAATCCGGAATCCATAGCGCAGACCCACAGAGCTGGACTGGTGTGGCGCAATTAAGTACAACCGAAGCTATTTCTGCCGGAAATGCTCCAGTGGCTGTTTCACCAAGTAGCGCTGAAAACTTTACAGAGTGCGGAATGAAGTGGTTCCTAGAAAAAAGCGGCGGTACAGATGGAGATAGCATCGCTCAAGTTTTAGGTTCAGCAATTCACGCATTCGCAGCTTTGATGGTGCAAGAAGAGGGAATCACCGAATCAGTACTGGTTGAAAAACTCAAGAAATCTTGGAACCTCATTGATCCGCAAGAAGGATGGGTTAGCAAGACTTCTCAAGAA
>JBILSQ010000083.1:0-3870 GCA_044372035.1 Candidatus Planktophila sp.
GACCTGTAATTAGATTGAGAGCAAAGACAGATACATCGGTGAAGAGGGTAAATATAAAGATGATTAAGAATGACCCAAGAATTGCACTTACGCCCACAAATAATGGCATTGCTGAAGCAACCATGGCCCCGAACACAAAAATTAAGAGAATAAAAGTGAGGGGGATTGCAATTGCTTCTGCCAATAATAAATCTTCCTTAATTTTATTGTTGATTGCATGAGTAATTACTCCGCCACCAGAGGCGTAGACAACAAAATTTCCTTGCTTGCCATCAAATTCTGCCTGAATAACTTTGCCGATTTTTTCAATCGAAGCCCAATCATTCGACGCTGGATCTGTGTATACGAATACGAACGCGGCTTTTTCATCGGATGCTTTCATCGCAGGTGCACCACCAGTGTTCCAGTAAGAAATCGTGCGTTCTACACCAGCAACTTCTTTTACTCGAGCTTCAAGAGCTGCGGCTTCAGTAAAGACATCAGGATCATTAATGCTTCGATTTTGTGTATCAACGACGAGAATTGCAGCAGGTTCCTGGACTTTAAATTTATTGGTCAGATAGTCGTACGCTTTTGCTGAATCGCTATTGAGATCGGAATAACCACCGCTATCTAATTTCGAGAATGCGAGAGATCCAACACCACCTGCGGCAAGAATTCCAAGAATGAAAAGAATTAGAACCGACTTCTTACGACGAACTATGAACCTTCCCAGCCCTGCAAACATCATCTCCCCTTATCTGAACACTGTACAGATAATATCCAGCCTATTTGAACATTGTCAAGATTAGGGGGATACTGGTCCTATGACCACTGCTAGGGCGCGCACCCATTATCACCATGGCGATCTTGAAAGCGCGCTAATCAGTACAGCCCGAAAACTGGTAAGACAAGATGGCGCCGAACATCTTTCACTGAGACAAGTTTCGCAAGAAATTGGAGTAAGCCCTAGTGCTGCCTATCACTATTTTCCTGATCGAACTTCTTTGCTTTCAGGACTCGGCTTTTCTTTATTTGAAGAGCTAGCAGATTTTCAAGAAAAAGAAATTTCAAAGATACCTGGTAACTCTGCACGAGCAGCGCGAGAACGTTTTAGAGCGTTGGGTCGAACATATTTTCATTGGGCAAGAAAAGAACCGCACCTTTTTAATTTGATGTTTGGTGATTTTTGCTCACTAGAAAAAAGTCCAGAAAATCAGCGCGAAGAAAATCGTGCTTTTGTTAATCTCACTAAATGTCTTGACGAACTGTATGAATTTGATTTGATCAGCAAAAAAATGAGACCGTATGGTGAACTTCTATCATGGTCGGTTGTACATGGTGCAACTAGCTTGATCATTGGTGGCCATCTTGAGGTTGAAGACTTTGAAACCACACTTGATGCAGTGGAGCTTGCTCTCGGAATCAAGAGCTAGGGTTGACCATGAGCGAAATTTTGCCGAGTGTTACCTCTGATGAAATTGATCACGAGCAAGCACTCGAAGACGCACGTCGTGAGGCGGAAATAAAAGCGGATAAGCCGCCCCATCACGAAGATTAATTAATCAGCTTTTGGGGCTGGTGCTGGTGTTGCCGCAGGTGTGACAGCCGGAGTTGTTGCAGCGGGTGTTTCAGTATTCGTTGACTTTGCAGAATCAGTTTTATAGAAACCAGAACCTTTAAAGACAACTCCTACAGCAGAATAAACTTTTCTTATAGTGCCCTTACATTCTGGGCACGAGGTCAATGAAGCTTCAGAAAAAGTTTGAAAAGCCTCAAATTGATGGCCACAGTCAGAGCATGCATATTGATATGTGGGCATCTGACTATTCCTTTCTCGTTTATTCCCGCTAGGGGTAGATAACAAGTCTAAAGAAGTGGGAAGATAGATGCGAATTAGAGTGGCTGAAAAGGGGCGCACTATGAAAATCATGCGGGCATTAAGCATTGCAATTGTTACGTTGTTTATTGCTGCCCCTGCCGCAAGTGCTAATTCACTCATTGCTACAAATCCCATGAGTGGTGCGACCGTGACCGTTGCACCGAGTGCGGTCAGTGTTACGGGACAAGTTGACCTTATTGACAGTGCGAACTTAATGGAAGTTACTGATCCTCAAGGCAAGAGAGTTGATGATGGTGTGCTTTCAATTGATGGTGCAAGTGCTGTCATCGGATTAAAAACACTTCAAGTTGCTGGTGTTTACACTGTCACGTATTCACTCTTTTCAGAAAATGACATTCCACTTGAAGGTTCATTTAGATTTACTTTTGCCGCCCCTAACGAAATCTCATCACCAGAACCAACTCCGGTAGAAAGCACTACTCCAAAGGCAGAAGTGAGCAATTGGGGAACAAATGCATTTGTTATCGGAATGCTCGTTGTTGCACTCTTTGTTCTTGTGCTGCTTTCGCTGTATGCGCGAAAGATTTTTAAAGAGCGATGATTCCTGCTCTGGTTACCGCCAGTAAATTCTTAGTACTACTTTCAAGTTTTGCCACGATAGGGGCCTTGTTAGCTCTTGCTTTCTTGGTTTTAGATAAAGATGGAAAACTTTCAACGAGTGGGAAAAAGATTCGCTCCACAGTTTCTTTGGCAGCGTCCCTCTGGTTCTTAAGTAGTTTCCTAAATATTTTGTTCACTCTGGCAAACATTTTAGGTGGATCATTTTCAAGCGTGCTTGACTTAACGGTTATTCAATCATTTGTTTTTCAAATTTCACTCGGCCAATACCTCTTTTTCCAGATGGCGATTGCCCTTTTGATTACGCTCACATCACGGGCGATCACATCTACTGGATACACAGCGATTCTTTTGCTGATTGCACTTATTGCAGTTGCAGCACCGGTTTTTCAAAGCCACTCTGCATCTAGCGGATCGCACGCACTTGCAATTGGCTCATTATTCATTCACGTGATTGCGCTTTCTTTCTGGGTAGGTGGAGTAATTGCAATCGCATTACTCAACAAGGATGACCGTAAGGTTTCATTACCCCGCTTTAGCCATATTGCATTGTGGGCAGCGATTGCAGTTGTGCTTAGTGGAGTCTTAAACGCAAGTGTTCGACTCAATTTTGCTGCAGCGTGGACGACTAGCTACGCCTACATCGTGATAATTAAAGTAGCCGTGACTTTTGTTCTGCTGTTCATCGGCTATAAACATAGAAACTATCTGGCTGCAAAACCTTCGGTTAATTGGGGCGCTATGACGCGGTTGATTTCAGTTGAAGCTGGAATCATGACTTTTGTAACGCTTCTAGGTTCGTGGCTTTCTTCAAACCAACCACCAGTGCGTGGCGGTGAACAAGAGTTCAATGCTGCACTTGCAATTGTTGGACTTAACATGCCTGAAGCTCCAACACTTTCGCGAATACTTTTTGAATACGATCCTGATGTATTAATGATTGGCTTGCTCGTTCTTGCAGTTGCTTTATACATCAAAGGTGTTGTGGTCCTTACGCGTCGAGGGGATAAGTGGCCAGTAGGTCGAACAATTTCATTTGCTTTAGGAATATCAGCAATTGATTTTGCAACAAGTGGTGGACTAGGCGTTTATTCTCACTTCGCTTTTTCATGGCACATGGTTGCGCACATGGTCTTGGGAATGATTGCTCCCATAGGTATTGTTTTAGGTGCACCGATAACACTTGCACTTCGGACTCTGCCCCAATCTCGAGACGGTATTGAACGAGGCGTACGCGGATTATTGATTTCAGCTCTGCATTCTCGTTATTCACGAGTAATTACAAATCCAATTGTGGCGCTTGCAATCTTTGATGGTTCTCTATTTGTACTTTATTTCACTCCATTATTTGGTGGCATGATGCAGAGCCACCTAGGACATTTGTTTATGGGCGTTCATTTTCTTCTTGCAGGAATCCTCTTTTTCCACGT
>JBILSQ010000084.1:0-3864 GCA_044372035.1 Candidatus Planktophila sp.
GCCCACAGTGCACCGCAGAAATTGCACATGAAAGAAATGTTCGTTCCCTCATGCAATCTGTACTTCGTAGGTCATGCAATGAGCGTGCTCCAGAAGAGCTGCACCAACAGATTCATCAGCAACTACGCAATCTTTCCATGAATAGTGCGCCAGATATCGTTCGCGAATTTAGAATGACTGAGATTTCGATTGAGATTAATGAAGATGGCACAATCGAATCGCGTGAAATTCATATTGAGCACACTGAGGAATATCGCTTCCCTAACGAAGAGGCGTGAATTAAATGTTGGTTCCTGTTGAAGAACTCGTTGGAGCAGTCGCTTTTTCAACGATGATTGTTCGCCCAGGAGATACCGCAGTTGCTATTGGTGTTGGAGATTTACCAGTTCTTGCTAATTCTCTGATCATTAATGCAATGCAAAGTGCTGCGATTGCATCCATTGCGGAGCATCTAGAAAATGGTGAGACAACTCTGGAAACTTCTATTGCACTCGAATTTCATGGTGGAATAGCAATTGGTGGCGAGCTACGTACTTCAGCAAATTGCACAGAAGTAAATGGACGCGAGATTACATTTGTATGTGAAGCTTATGAAGGCGAAAGACTTGTTGCATCTGCTGTAATAAAAAGAGCAGCGGTTGAGCGAGTATCTTTCCTCGCCCGAACCGCCGCTCAGTCAATAAAGTCGAGTACTACTTCTTAGTTGCCCAGAAGATCTCTGCAATTTCGTCAATCTTTGCGATTAACTTATCTGCAACTGCAACATCATTTGTACCCTTTGTGCCAGCTGCGCCAGCAAGTTTTGTTGCATCGTTAAATAGTGTGTGTAATTGAGGGTATGCCTCGAAGTGATTTGGCTTGAAGTAATCAGTCCACAAAACCCATAGGTGCTCTTTGACCTGGTGTGAACGCTCTTCTTTAATTGCAACTGAGCGAGATTTGAAATCAGCATCGCTGCTAGCTGCGTACTTTTCCATGCATGCCTTCACTGAAAGTGCTTCGATCTTTGCTTGTGCTGGATCGTAAACTCCACAAGGAAGATCGCAGTGTGCAAGTACAACTGTCTTTGGCTGGAACAACTTCATTAGTTTCTCTCCTTCAAGAGCGCTATCTCTATGCCTTTTTCGCGAATATACGCAAACAACTTATGTGCAAGACTACTGTTCGTGAGCAAATTTGGCACAGTTAGAGTTTCTGGGCACTCGATGGCCCCAACTTTTAACGACGGGGACTGGTTATTGGTCTGGTACTCCCCGCATATACGTATCCACGTTGGCCAACTAATTGTCCTGCGCCGCCCCCTAGATTCGCGGGCCACAGCAGCTTCACTCTTTATAAAGCGCATCGCCGGAATTACTGGCTCATTTGTAACTGTGCACGGTGATAACAAAGATGCCAGTACTGATTCACGCCAATGGGGCGATGTTGCCCGAGAAGAAATAATTGGCAGAGTTATTGGGAGATATCACAAAGGCAAAACAAAAAAGCACTAAAAAAGATTAGCGAGTGAAGGCTTCCATCATTAACGCTTTTTCTTCTTCTACGTGCAAGTGATGATTTCCTGTTGCAGGACTTGCAGTTGCACGACGGGATACACGACGCAATGTGCGTCCACCAAATCCTTCGCCACCGAATTGTTCTGCCGTACGTAGTGCAACAAATGGCCATGGGCCTTGGTTTGCTGGTTCATCCTGAACCCACAAAAGATTTGCATTTGGATGCTTCGCAGCTTCTGCAGCCATTTCTTTAGCAGGAAGTGGATACAAAAGTTCTAAGCGAATGATTGCTGTCGTATCTTCTTTACGAGCCGCACGTTCAGCAACAAGATCATGATAAACGCGACCAGAACAGAAAATAACTCTCGTTGCATTTTGCACAGTGTCATCTGGAATCAACTTCTGGAATTGACCTGATGTGAAATCTTGTAACTTTGATGCAGCAGCACGCAAACGCAACATAGATTTAGGTGTAAAGACAACCATTGGTCGACGTGTTGGATTCTTTGCATGCCATCTCAAGAGGTGGAAATAAGATGCCGGAGTTGATGGTTGCGCAACTGTCATATTTCCTTCTGCACAGAGCGCTAAGTAACGTTCAATGCGCGCAGATGAGTGATCCGGTCCTTGTCCTTCATAACCATGTGGCAATAGAAGTACAACCGATGATCGCTCTCCCCATTTTTGTAATGAAGAGGAGATGAATTCATCAACGATTGTTTGTGCGCCGTTCGCAAAATCACCGAACTGCGCTTCCCACATAACTAGCGCTTCATCGCGCACAACTGAATAACCATATTCAAAGCCCATCGCAGCGTATTCCGATAGCAATGAGTCAATCACGAAGAATTGGCTTTCATCACTAATTAATGCACGAAGCGGCGTCCATTCATTTCCGTTTTGGTTATCCACGATTACTGCGTGACGGTTACTAAATGTTCCGCGACGTGAATCTTGTCCCGCCAAACGAATTGGTCGACCTTCAAGCAATAGTGAACCAAATGCGAGTGTTTCACCCATTGACCAATCGATGCTTCCGTCATTGAGCATTTCAACGCGCTTTTGTAATTGTGGCAAGAGTTTTGGATGAACGCTAAATCCATCTGGAACTGCAATTTGTGTATCAGCAATCTTGCGGGCAGTTGCTTCATCAATACTTGAAACCAACGCTTCAGGATTTGCAGCAACTGGTGCTTTGAAGTTCGGATCAACTTCTGGCTCGATGTTATGTACGGCTGCGAAGACTGCTTCTAGTTGTGCTTGATATTCGCGTGATAATTCCTCAGCTTGTTCTACAGAAATGTCCCCGCGACCAATGAGAGCTTCGGTATAGAGAGTACGTGTAGAACGCTTTGCATCAATGAGTTTGTACATAAGTGGTTGTGTAAATGATGGCTCGTCACCTTCATTGTGACCACGACGGCGATAGCAAACCATGTCGATAACAACATCTTTATTAAATGCTTGACGATATTCAAATGCTAAGCGAGCAATTCTTACGCACGCTTCTGGGTCATCGCCGTTCACATGGAAAACTGGCGCCTGAATGATTTTTGCCATATCTGTTGAATAACGTGATGTGCGAGAAGCATGTGGCGAAGTTGTAAATCCAACTTGGTTGTTAACAACAATGTGAACTGTTCCACCTGTGCGATAGCCAGCTAATTGTGAAAGTTGGAATGTTTCTGCAACAACGCCTTGTCCTGCCATTGCTGCATCACCATGCAGAAGAATTGGCAGAACTGAATAAGCATTCTTCACATTGAGGCGATCTTGCTTTGCGCGCACAATGCCTTCTAGTACTGGGTTTGCAGCTTCTAGGTGTGAAGGATTTGCAGCCAAATAAATCTTTGTTTTCGCACCTGATTCAGCAGTGAAAACACCTTCAGTACCCAAGTGATACTTCACATCGCCAGAGCCTTGGACTTCATTTTCTTTGTAATGACCTTCGAACTCTTGGAAAATTTGTCCATAGGATTTACCGGCAATATTTGCAAGAACATTGAGACGACCGCGGTGTGGCATTGCGATACATACTTCATCAAGATTGCGCTCTGCAGCACTTGAGATAACTGCATCCAGAATTGGAATTACTGATTCGCCACCCTCGAGTGAGAAACGCTTTTGACCAACGAATTTAGTTTGCAAGAATGTTTCAAAGGCTTCTGCGCTATTTAGCTTGCGCAAGATTCGAAGTTGTTCTTCGCGTGGGAATGTTTGGACTCCAACTTCTACGCGCTCTTGAATCCATAAACGCTCTGCTGGACTTTGAATATACATATATTCAATTCCAACTGTGCGGCAATAAGAGTCACGCAAGATTCCAAGAATTTTGCGGAGTTTCATAAACTTTTCTCCACCAAATCCA
>JBILSQ010000085.1:0-3849 GCA_044372035.1 Candidatus Planktophila sp.
CTGAAATTGTTGGAGGTTTACGCGAGTGGCTCAATTCGATCTAGTAATTCTTGGTGGTGGAAGTGGCGGTTATGCATGCGCCCTTCGTAGCGCGCAACTAGGTCTTTCTGTAGCCCTCATCGAATCGGACAAACTTGGTGGAACATGTCTTCACCGCGGCTGTATCCCAACAAAAGCTTTATTGCATTCAGGTGAAATTGCAGATGGTGCACGCGATGCAAATCACTTTGGTGTGAACGCACAATTTCTATCCATGGATATGCCAGCTGTTAACTCATACAAAGATGGAGTTATCGCTCGTCTACATAAAGGTTTGCAAGGTCTAGTTAAATCCCGAAACATTACTTTTATCGAAGGTCACGGCCGTTTGATTTCTAAAGATACTGTCGAAGTAAACGGAGAAAAATACACTGGTAAGAACATCGTGCTAGCCACAGGTTCTTATGCAAAAACCCTGCCTGGACTAGAAATTGATGGCAAGAAAATCATTACATCTGATCACGCAACAAAACTTGATTACGTACCAAAGAGCGTGATTGTTCTTGGTGGCGGAGTAATTGGCTGCGAATTTGCATCGGTATGGAAATCCTTTGGCGCTGAAGTCACAATCATCGAAGGATTGCCTCATCTTGTCGCACTAGAAGATGAATCCTCAAGTAAGCAACTTGAGCGAGCATTTAGAAAGCGCGGAATAAATTTCGAAGTTGGAGTTCGGTTCCAGTCAGCAGCAATAAACGGTGACACCGTAACTGTGACGCTCGAAGATGGGAAAACTTTCAGTGCCGATGTGCTTCTCGTCAGCGTCGGCCGTGGACCTGTATCTGCAAACCTTGGATACGAAGAACAAGGCCTATCAATGGACCGAGGCTACGTTCTAGTTGACGATAAGTGTCGAACAAATGTTCCTGGAATTTGGGCTGTTGGAGATTTGATTCCTACGCTGCAGCTAGCCCACGTTGGTTTTGGTGAAGGAATATTGGTGGCAGAAGAAATTGCCGGATTAAACCCTCGCCCAATTAATTACGACGGTGTTCCCCGCGTTACATACTCAGAACCAGAAGTTGCTTCAGTTGGTCTAACAACTGCTGTAGCAAAAGAACGCGGATACGATGTTGTCGAACTAAATTACGATTTAGCAGGCAACGGAAAAGCACAAATTTTGCGGACCGCAGGATCAATCAAATTAGTAGCTGCTAAGAATGGACCAGTTCTTGGTATTCACATGGTTGGTTCTCGAGTCGGTGAACTTCTAGCTGAAGCACAATTGATATTTAATTGGGAAGCTTCCGCTGATGATGTAGCACCACTCATTCATGCACACCCAACACTTTCAGAAGCCATGGGAGAAGCACACATGGCACTCGCCGGTAAACCGCTTCATGCTCACGGATAATCTAGGGAGAAGACAATGACATTTTCACTCACGATGCCAGCACTTGGCGAGAGCGTTACAGAAGGAACAGTTACGCGCTGGCTAAAAGCAGAAGGTGATCATGTTGCTGTTGATGAACCACTTCTAGAAGTATCGACGGACAAAGTAGATACAGAAATTCCTTCACCTGTTGCGGGAACACTACAAAAGATTGTTGTTGGTGTTGATCAAACTGTTGCAGTTGGAGCAGAGCTTGCAGTTATTGCAGATGGCGCGGCAGCGCCAGCTGCACCAGCTGTAACTACAGCACCCGTTGCTACACCAGTTGCCGCAACTCCTACTCCTGCGCCCGTTGCTCCTATTGCAGCAGCGACTTCAAACTCAGCTGGAACTGTAATTACTATGCCAGCCCTTGGTGAAAGCGTTAGCGAAGGCACCGTTACGCGTTGGCTTAAAAATGTTGGTGACAGTGTTGCAGTGGATGAAGCACTCCTTGAAGTATCTACTGACAAGGTCGATACAGAAATTCCATCACCAGTTGCCGGAACGCTTTTAGCAATAGATGTTCCAGTTGATACAACCGTTGCAGTTGGTGCTCGTTTGGGATTAATTGGTGGAGCAAATGCAGCAGCACCGGTTGCTGCTCCAGTAGTTACAGCACCGCCAGTTGTGGCAGCTCCTGCTGTTGTAGCGCCACCAGTTGTTACAGCTCCCCCCGTAATTCCTGCGCCTGCAGCGCCAGTTGCATCAACACCTGCTGCATCAAGTGTTGATGCATACGTAACTCCAATCGTTAGAAAATATGCTGCTGAACTCGGCGTCAATCTTTCTGCGATTCAAGGTAGCGGCATTGGCGGTCGAATTAGAAAAGAAGATGTGCAGGCTGCTGCAAAACCTGTTGCGCCAGTAAGCACATCAGTTGCGCCTACGTTGTCAGCATCATCAACACCAAAGACAGCATCAGTTACGGCTTCGCCATTGCGCGGAACCACAGTGACAATGTCACGCCTGCGCAAAGTTATCGCTGCACGAATGGTTGAATCTCTTCAAGTAAGCGCACAATTAACGACAGTTATTGAAGTAGACGTTACAAAGATTTCTCGTCTGCGTGATCGCGCAAAGGCTTCATTTGAAGCCCGCGAAGGCGTCAAACTCTCATTCCTTCCGTTCTTCTCAGTTGCGGTATGTGAAGCTCTCAAAGTTCATCCAGTACTTAACTCATCCGTTGAAGGCGATCAAATTACTTATCACGGCGCCGAACACCTAGGCATTGCTGTAGATACAGAGCGTGGTTTGCTCGTTCCAGTTATTCACAATGCTGGAGACCTCAACATGGGCGGAATCGCGCGCAAGATTTCTGACCTTGCTGCACGTACGCGCGAGAATAAAGTTTCTCCAGATGAATTAGGTGGCGGCACATTCACCATTACAAACACCGGAAGCCGTGGAGCGTTATTTGATACTCCAATCATTAATCAACCACAGGTTGCAATTCTTGGTCTCGGAGCAATTGTTAAGCGACCAATGGTTGTTCGCGGTGAAGATGGCGGAGAAACGATTGCAATTCGTTCGATGGTTTATTTAGGTCTTTCATACGATCACCGAGTTGTAGATGGTGCAGATGCTGCTCGTTTCTTAGTCACACTCAAGGAACGTCTAGAACACGGCGCTTTTGAATCGGATCTTGGTCTCTAATGCCACCAATGCAACGAGTTGCGATCACCGGAGCCTCCGGAATGATCGGTACCGCACTCGTTGGACATCTAAAGTCTGAAGGCTACACAGTTCAAAAATTAGTTCGCAGAGCAAGTCGCGCAGCCGATGAAATCTCTTGGGACCCGCAATCTGGCACCGTAGACCTAGAAGCACTTGCCGGAGTTGATGCAATTATTCATTTAGCAGGCGCTGGAGTTGGCGATAAGCGCTGGACTAAAAAATACAAGAGTGAAATTCTCAATTCGCGTCTCTTGGGAACAACGGCAATTGCTAATGCGGTAAATACCGTTAAACCCTCAGTTTTTATCAGTGCAAGTGCCATTGGTTGGTATGGCGAAACCGGAAACCGCGCCGTAATTGAAACAGATCGCGCGGGTGAAGATTTTCTAGCTGTGGTGTGCCGCGAATGGGAAGGTGCTGCTGATTTGGTTTCAGATGTGCGCACAGTAAAACTTAGAACTGGGTTGGTGCTCGATCCGACAGGTGGCGCACTAGGGCGCATGCTTCCTTTATTTAGATTTGGTTTAGGCGGAAAATTAGGAAATGGAAAACAATGGTGGTCGTGGATTACTCTGCACGATCACATCCGTGCAATTACATTTGCATTAGAAAGCAAAATTGAAGGCCCAGTAAACGTAACTTCTCCAAATCCCGTTACTAATCAAGAATTTACTGCCGGTTTAGCCAGAGCATTACACAGGCCTGCGCTATTTCCTGCTCCATCTTTTGCGCTGAAAATTGCGCTAGGTGGGTTTGCAAGT
>JBILSQ010000086.1:0-3826 GCA_044372035.1 Candidatus Planktophila sp.
ATCATCGCCGGCCCCATCTCCTGCATCTGCAATGAGGGCATCCATTTCACGTTCTACAACTGAAAGATCAGCTTGGAGTCGCACGAGCTCTTTTGCTAACTCGGCGCGAATGCTCTTGAGTTCTGCAGCGCTCCAGGCGGATTCGCTCTCAGATACAACTACAGGTGTAGGCGCTTGCTTGATTGGCTTGAGTGGAGCAACTTTTTTACCACTCTTTACAGGACGAGCAGGTGGAGGCATCACTAGGCGACGCTCTTCTACAACTGGAGTGCTAGCAGGTGCCTGAATTGTTTTAACGCTTACTGTCTGAGACTTCTCATCAACAGTTAACGTTGTCTTTGAAGGAAAGGGACGTCCAGCAATCTTCTTTACGGCTTTAGCCGGTGCTTTCTTTGCAGCAACTTTCTTAAGCGGCGCCTTTTTTGCTGGAGCTTTCTTAACAGCCTTCTTTACCGCTGCCTTCTTAGCCGGCTTCTTTGTGGCTTTTTTTACAGCGCTCTTGACCGCTTTCTTTATAGCTTTTTTTAACGGTTTCTTCGGCACGCCGCGCACCCTATGCCGATTAAGGCGCCAGTACCAACTTCGCCACGAAGAAAGTTACGCGTGAGCATGGAATAGACTTCCCTTCTTATGCCCTTTCGCCCGATATCTGCCCAGATCGATCTTCCAGCTATGGAGCACTCGATTCTCGATTTTTGGCGCACTCATCAAGTTTTTGAAAAATCTGTTTCCGGTCGAGAAGGTGCTCCTACATGGACTTTCTATGAAGGTCCTCCTACTGCAAATGGCATGCCAGGTACACACCACATTGAAGCTCGAGTTTTTAAGGATGTCTTTCCGCGTTTTCACACAATGAAAGGCAAGCAAGTAGTTCGTAAAGCTGGTTGGGATTGCCACGGACTTCCAGTTGAGATTGCAGTTGAAAAAGAGTTGGGCTTTACGGGCAAGGGTGACATTGAAAAATTCGGTATCTCGCAATTCAATGACAAGTGCCGCGAATCTGTTACACGCCACGTAGACGCATTTACTGCGATGACAAATCGTATGGGTTTCTGGGTTGATTTTGATGAGGCGTATTGGACGATGGCACCGGCCTACGTTGAAAGTGTCTGGTGGAGTCTTTCCCAGATTCACAAAAAAGGTTTGCTCGTTCAAGATCACCGCGTTGCGCCATATTGCCCACGGTGTGGAACAGGTTTATCAGATCACGAGTTAGCACAAGGGTATGAAACAGTTACTGATCCATCTGTTTATGTTCGCTTTCCAATTACATCCGGACCTCTTCAAGAATTGGGCGCGGCGCTACTTGTCTGGACTACGACTCCTTGGACACTGGTTTCAAATACCGCAATCGCTGTCAATCCTTCTGTGACCTATGTTGCAGCCGAAGTTACTCATGAAGAAAAAACAGAAGTACTCGTAATTGCAGAACCGCTGCTAGAGAAGTTACAGGGTGAAGTAAAAATCCTTAAGAAAATCAGCGGCAAGGATCTTGAGCGCACAACGTATTCACGCCCCTTTGATTATGTAGAGATTCCTGATTCACACTTTGTCGTACTCGCAGATTACGTAACCACAGAAGATGGAACCGGTTTGGTTCATCAATCCCCCGCCTTCGGCGCCGATGACTTACAGGTGTGCCGTGCTTACGGTTTGCCAGTAGTTAATCCCGTGGCACCAGATGGTCACTTCTTGGCAGATGTTGAACTAGTAGGCGGAATGTTCTTTAAGGATGCGGATAAGCCTTTAGTTAAAGAGTTAAAGGCTCGTGGACTCTTGTATCGCCACCAACCTTATGAGCACTCATACCCTCATTGCTGGCGCTGCCACACAGCACTTATTTATTACGCACAACCATCGTGGTACATCCGTACAACATCAATTAAAGACGAACTATTACGCGAAAACTCTGCAACTAATTGGTATCCAGAAACAATTAAGACTGGTCGCTACGGTGATTGGCTCAATAACAACATCGACTGGGCACTGTCCCGCAATCGATATTGGGGCACACCGCTACCAATTTGGCGCTGCGAGAATAAACATGAAGTCTGTATCGAATCATTAGCTGATTTAGGTGCACGTGCAGGACAAGAGTTATCAGCGCTTGATCCACACCGTCCCTTTGTAGATGACATAACTTTTGCTTGCACCGAATGTAAAGAAACAATGATTCGTGTTCCAGAAGTGATCGATTGTTGGTATGACTCTGGCGCAATGCCATTTGCTCAATGGGGATATCCGCATCAAGAAGGTAGCAAGGAAAAGTTTGAAGCTTCCTACCCAGCTGACTTCATCTGCGAAGCAATTGATCAGACCCGCGGTTGGTTTTATACCTTGATGACTATTGGAACATTGGTGTTCGATAAGTCTGCCTATGAGAACGTCTTATGTTTGGGCCACATCTTGGATAAAGATGGTCGCAAGATGAGTAAGCACCTTGGCAATGTTCTAGAACCAATGGCTCTGATGGATCAACACGGTGCAGATGCTGTTCGCTGGTACATGTTGGCTGCAGGATCTCCATGGTCTGCTCGCCGCGTTGGCCACGATGCAATCAGCGATGTTGTCCGCAAAACATTGCTTACCTACTGGAACACAATCTCTTTCCACTCTCTCTATGCCCAGGCATCTGGTTTCGAACTCTCTCAATCACCGGCGCGCAATACCCGTCCTGTCATGGATCGTTGGATCATCTCTGAGCTATCACTTCTGATCAATGAAGTAGAAAAGTGCCTTAATAACTTTGATTCGCAGGGAGCCGGAAAAGCTCTCGCGCAATTTATTGACGACCTTTCAAATTGGTATGTCCGTCGTTCACGTCGACGTTTCTGGGATGGTGATGTTGCAGCCCTTGCCACACTTCATGAGTGTCTAACTACTTTGACACAGTTGCTTGCTCCGATGGTTCCATTTATTTCAGAGCATGTCTGGCAAGAACTTGTTCGCCCAGTAGATACAACTGCTGCCACATCAGTTCACCTCACAGATTTTCCAGTAGCCAATGCATCAGATATTGATTCGAAATTATCTGCTCAAGTTGCACTCACTCGACGAATCGTTGAACTCGGCAGAGCCGCTCGCGCAGAATCTGGAATCAAAATTCGTCAACCATTACAGCGTGCACTCATCGCTGCCAGTGGATGGGCTGCGCTCCCAACTGATATGCGCGAACAAATCGCTGATGAGTTAAACGTTGCAGATCTTGCCGATATTGCAGATGCCGATGGCGATCTCGTAGATATTTCGGTTAAAGCTAACTTCCGTTCATTAGGTGCGAAATTCGGCGGCGAAGTTCAAGTGATTGCAAAAGCCATCGCTGCAACAGATGCCACAACACTTGTGAAGACTCTGCGAGCAAAAGGCAGTGCAGAAGTCGGTACATGGAGTATTGATTTAGATGACTTAGTCATCACCGAAGTTCCTCGCACCGGTTGGATGGTTGCCAGCCACGAGGGCGAGAGCGTTGCGCTAGACCTTGCACTCACGCCAGAACTAATTGCTGCGGGCAATGTGCGAGAAGTTATTCGCTTTATTCAAGAAGCACGTAAAACAAGTGGTTTTGATATCTCAGATCGCATTCGCGTGCTGTGGAACGCACCCGATGAGATTGCAAACGCTGTACATGCCGCAGTTGATCACATAAGTGCAGAAGTTTTAGCGACAGAGTTTAAGCACGATGGCGCACTTGCAGTCGGCGATGGTGACTTAGGATTTAACGCGACACTGCTTAAGAGTTAAATTAATAAAACCAGCGGCATCAACATCTGCACCGCAAAGAACAAAACGATAAAGGCTAAATCTAGTGAGACGCCACCGATGCGAA
>JBILSQ010000088.1:0-3709 GCA_044372035.1 Candidatus Planktophila sp.
TTGGCGTACAGACCAAACAAACTGTCGTTTATTTATGTCTTTACCAAAGGAAATCAACGAGTATTGCCAATCGCTATAAATAGTGATTGGCGCATACTTCATTGAAGTATTTATTTAGAAGATGGCACTAGAAATTTGCATAACTAAGTAAGCCATCTTCTGGCATTGACTTATGGCACGCTGTTGAGTTCTCAAGGTACGGATGCGCACTGCTTCCAGGAATTTCTTCCTATTTTCAGGGCAGACCGCCAAACCTAGTGCATGGGCTCAGAACCGGTCAAACCGGCCATTGCCATCTAGGTGTGGGGATCAGCTGTTCGGCCTAAATCGTCCGTTTCACAGCAGGAGGGAAACTATAGGCCCCCTTGGAGAAGGGGTCAAATTGGGCCAGAACCAGATTTGAGCAAATGCTGTGGTTGGCCCAAAAGCCATCTCCGCATGGGTTTAAGCGTTTTTTGCTAGTACTCAGATTAATTCAACGGCTGCGAGATCGCGCTTTCCTTTACGCAAAAGAGCATATTTGCCGCATAAAAAGTCCGATTTTTGTAGGCGGAAATCCTCTGTTTCAACCTTGGCATTATTCAAATAAGCGCCGCCTTCTTTGACGATTCGACGGGCGGCAGATTTCGAATCAACCACACCTGTCGCTGCCAACAGATCAACCCATGAAGGAATTTCTTCTCCAGATTTAACTGTGACGCGAGGCAACTCCGATAACGCTCCTGACAGAGTTGGTTCATCTAACGCCGCAAGATCTCCTTGTCCAAATAACGCCTTAGCTGCTTCTTCGACGCGATCTGAAATCTGTGGGGAATGAACGAGTGATGTGAGTTCTCTAGCCAGTGCACGATGTGCTTCACGTAAACCCGGATTGGCAATGTGAGATTTTTCAAGTTCGAGAATCTCGTCGTGAGATTTGAATGAGAAAACTTTCAAAAACTTGATGACATCTTTATCATCTGTGTTGAGCCAATATTGAAAAAACGCGTACGGTGAAGTCATCGTTGCATCAAGCCAAATACTGCCACTTGCCGTTTTACCAAACTTAGATCCATCAGCTTTCGTTAGCAACGGAATTGTCAATGCGTGACCAGCTCCACCTTCAACTCGGCGAATTAAATCGAGGCCCGCAACGATGTTGCCCCATTGATCAGAGCCGCCAAGTTGCAATGTGCATTGGTAGCGACGATACAACTCGAGGAAATCCAACGATTGAAGTACTTGATAAGAAAATTCAGTGTAAGAAATTCCACCAGATTCGAGTCGTGAAGATACGGCATCTTTGGCCAGCATTTGATTTACTGAAAAGTGTTTACCGATATCGCGAAGGAACTCAATTGCAGATAGCGGCGAAGTCCAATCAAGATTGTTGACTACTTGAGCTTTATTTGGACCCTTTTCAAAATCAAGAAATGACGAAACCTGTGTGCGAATCTTTGCAACCCATTCAGCGACAGTATCTCCGCTATTTAATGTACGTTCTTCGTTGCGGCCGGAAGGATCACCAACTAAACCAGTGGCTCCCCCGACTAAAGCAATTGGATTGTGACCAGCTAATTGGAAACGACGCAAGACGAGCAGAACAACGAGATTTCCAACGTGTAAGGAAGGAGCTGTGGGATCAAAACCAATGTATAACGTGATGGGTTTCTTCAAGGATTCTTGAAGCGCAGCCTCATCCGTTGATTGGGAGAGCAAGCCTCGCCAACGTAGATCTTCTAAAAGATTCATGCACCCATCATCTCGGAAAAGGCCTTGATTTTGTTGGCAATTTCTTTACGTTGATCTGTCGTTTTCTTCAAAGCATCGCTTATCTGCGTCGCCACCTGCGAAGGAGCAGTTCCGCCAGCAGTAGTTCTTGAAGCAATAGCTCCTTGAACTGTGAGAACTTCGCGTATTGATGGCTCGAGCGAAGGATGGATTCCGGTAAATTGTTGATCACTTAGCTCATGCAAATCGCAAGATAGTTTTTCGCATAGCGCAACGCAGGCACCAGCAGCCTCATGCGCTTTCGCAAACGGAACATTCTTTCGAACCAAGTAATCCGCAATCTCAGTTGCTAAAGAGAATCCAGTCGGAGCCGATAACTTCATTTTTTCACGGTCGAAATCGGTAGTCGCAATCATTCCTGAAACAGCAGGAATCACTAACGCTAAAGTATCTAGGCTGTCGAATAAAGGTTCTTTGTCTTCTTGTAAATCGCGGTTGTATGCGAATGGAAGACCCTTCAACATTGTTAAAACTGAAACTAAATTTCCAACTAGTCGCCCTGTTTTTCCGCGTGCGAGCTCAGCCATGTCTGGATTCTTTTTCTGAGGCATGATGGATGAACCTGTTGAATACTCATCAGCGATCTTTGCCCAAGAAAATTCAGTAGAACCTAGAAGGGTCCACTCTTCACCGATACGAGATAGATGCACACCGATAAGGGAAATTATAAATAAGGCTTCCGCGACATAATCGCGGTCACTCACTGCATCAATGCTGTTTTCAAAACTTCTTTCAAAACCTAAGTTCTTGGCAACAAATTCAGGGTCAAGCTTTAAAGATGAACCAGATAATGCGCCAGCACCTAGAGAACTCACAGAAGTTCGTGAGTGCCAATTTTGGATACGATCAATATCCCTGGCAAAGGCATGCGCGTGTTTTGCAATCTCATGACCAAAAGAAACCGGTTGGGCGTGCTGAATGTGTGTGAATCCTGGTGCTGCATCATCAACGTATTCAGAAGCTTTCTTAAGAATCACTTCAGTTAAATCAGTTAGTGATTGCGCCAAAGAAAGCATGTGATCGATTGCAAATAATCGAAGATCTGTAGTTACCTGGTCATTTCTAGAACGACCTGCTCGTAAAGAACCACCCAAAGAGCCGAGTTTTTCTGTCAATCCTCTTTCAAGAGCGCTGTGTACATCCTCATCCTGGGAGTTTGGCAGAAACTTTCCAGAAGTTACTTCAGCGGAAAGTTCTTTAAGTGCTTTTCTTATTTTTGCGGCATCATCGGATGACAGTAAAGATGCTCTTTCAAGAACCGAAAGATGTGCCAGTGAAGATCTCAAATCATATGGAGCTAACCGCCAATCGAAGGCGATGCTCTGAGATAACGCAAAAACTGCATCAGTAGGTTTGTTAGAAAAACGTGCGCCCCATAGAGCCATTTATTTTCTCCCTGCTTTATGGATTCGCGAGTTTTTTGCATTAGCAAATGCAAGTAACTCCTTGGCCAATTGCGCACCACCGGTTGCTTTCTTAGACACAAGGATAATCGTGTCATCACCAGCAAGGGTTCCAATGACACCCGTGAGATTGGCGTGGTCTAAAGAACTAGCAACAAATTGAGCCGCACCCGGTGGAGTATGCACTACAGCCAGATTCGCACTGTGATCTACTGAAAGAATCAATCTAGAAGGAACAGGGTTAACTCGCGAAAGCGCATCATCGGATGATTCACGTATCTGATAAACCGATTCCCCATGGACGTTGCGTGCCCGAACGGCGCCAATTTCTTCTAAATCACGACTAGCAGTTGTCTGAGTAACTCGAAAACCACTCTTCTTAAGCTGATCTACCAAATCTGTTTGAGAATGGATTAATCCAGATTGAATCAGTGAAATAGCTTTAGCTCTTCTGGCAGAAACATTCTGTGAATTAATGGACATCGGCCATAACCTCCTTGAACGTCTTTACAAATATGCCGAGCTCTTTTCTCGGA
>JBILSQ010000011.1:0-12410 GCA_044372035.1 Candidatus Planktophila sp.
GTTCTTGAGTTAGTGCCAGCGGATTTGGCCAAAAGAATCACTAAAGAGTTATCAATACCAACTGTTGGAATCGGTGCCGGCGTTGATTGCGATTCGCAGGTATTGGTGTGGACGGATCTGATGGGTATTACAAAAAACCCGCCGAAGTTAGCCAAGGCCTATCGCAATCTGCGTACCGAAATGCTCGATGCCACCAAGGAATGGGCCGGCGATGTTGCGGCTTCTCGTTTTCCGGGTACCGAGCAAAGCTTTAAATAGCTAAGAAACTAATCCAACGCTTTCGGTTACAGCCGAAGGTCTCAACTGGGTATTTATGGTCGGATTACTGGCGAGTTTTTTGCCAAAATTGAGAAAATTTGCGTCCGAAATGCGCAAAATTGCCGTTCGGATCCCGAAAATTCGCACTTCGGTGCAAAAAAACGGCGATGAAAAGTAATTTCGGCGAAAAATTACCCAATTTTTTTAATTTACACATCGATTTTTTTACCGAAATGCACAAAATATTAAAAAAATTAATTTGCGACACGCGCTATCTTTTTTAACAAATTGACTGGCATTACGGAGCAATTCCCGTCACACTTATCCACGAACAGGTTTGGGTGACGGATCCGAACCATTCCGAATGGAGAAATACGTGGCTGCAGCTAAGAAATCTGCTCCAAAGCGTCGCAAGAAGGCCGCTGCTAAATCAGCAGCACCAAAGCGTCGCCGTAAGAAGGCTGCTACAACAGCAGCTCCAAAGCGTCGTCGTAAGAAGGCTGCTGCAAAGAAGGCAGCTCCAAAGCGTCGTCGTAAGAAGGCTGCTGCAAAGAAGGCAGCTCCAAAGCGTCGTCGTAAGAAGGCAGCTGCAAAGAAGGCAGCTCCAAAGCGTCGTCGTAAGAAGGCAGCTGCTAAGAAGGCAGCTCCAAAGCGTCGTCGTAAGAAGGCAGCTGCTGGTGCAGCTCCAAAGCGCCGCCGTCGTAAGAAGGCAGCAGCAAAGTAAGCATTTCGCTTATTAAAAAAGCCCGCCACGAAAGTGGCGGGCTTTTTTGCTTTCTAATTATTTAATCTGTTTCTTTATCTGACTCTCTTAAGGATGTGCCAACTCGTTCAAATATTTCTGCGAGTACAACTTGATCAGCCTTAGTTAGGTGATCAACAAATCGCGAGCGCACACTGGCAACATGATCAGGGGCTGCAGCAACAATTGCTTTCCATCCCTTAGGTGTCATCACGGCAAAATATCCACGTTTATCTACGGGGCACGATTCACGTTTTACCCACCCGGCTTTTTCCATCACTTTCATTCGGTGGGAAAGTCGTGATCTGGAGAGCATTGCAACATCGGCTAGTTCGCTCATTCGCATTCTGCGATCCGGGGCGTCGCTGAGTTGAGCCAGGATTTCATAATCCGCCATAGAAACATCATGGGGTTCGAGATCTGAATCCAAGGCCTCTAATAATCGACGGCTCGCAACAATGTATCGACGCCAAGCCTTCATCTCAGATGGATTGAGCCATTTAGGTGTTGTAGCGTCTGCCATATAAACAATGATACGCGAGAAGTTGAACTTTCAACTACTTAGAATTTTAGCGAGGGTGCGAAGAATGAATGTAAAGAGTGGCATCGATCTTTCGCACGTAGATACAGCCTTTACTCCTGGAGATGATCTCTATCGCTACCTCAATGGGGGGTGGCTAAGGTCGCATCAAATTCCAGCAGATCGCGCATCTGATGGAGTGGCCTACGCCCTGCACGATGAAGCCGAAGCCCAGGTTCGAGAAATTATCGAAGGCGCACACCTCATAAAAGATGGCGGCGCAGATGCCCAGAAAATTGGCGATCTCTATCGCTCATTTATGGACACTGCTGCGATTGAAAAACTCGGCACATCCCCACTGTCGGCAGACCTTGCCGCAATCGATGCGATCACAAGTAAGTCAGATTTCATATCCACGATGTCTCGTCTTGAAATGAAGGGCGTCGGTGGAATCTTTGGTGCATCTATTTATACCGATGCGATGGATTCAGAGACCAACATCATGTACATCGGACAAGGTGGCTTGTCGCTGCCGGATGAGTCGTATTATCGCGAAGAACAATACGCACCGATTCGCGAAGCTTTTCTAGAGCACGTTGCAAAGATGTTTGCACTCTCGGCTATCTCGGTAACTGCTGAAGATGTGGCCTCAATCTTGGCACTTGAAACTTCTATTGCTGCCTGCCACTGGGATCAAGTGCGTGATCGCGATGCAACGCTGACGTACAACAAACACTCCCGCGCCGAATTAGAAAAACTCGCACCAGCTTTAGATTTGCCGTTGTGGCTAAAGAGCGGTGAAGTCCCACCGAAAGCATTCGAAACCGTCATTGTTCGCGAACCTGATTTCTTCTCTGGCGTTTCAGCAATCCTAGAAAAATTCGACCGCGACGCTTGGGTACTCTGGCTTAAGTGGCAATTGATTTCAGGGTCTGCTGCTTACCTCAACGATGCATTAGTGCAACAAAACTTTGCCTTCTACGGCACAACTCTTTCCGGTACCCCGCAAATTCGCGAGCGCTGGAAACGTGCGGTTTCATTGGTCGAAGGCTCACTCGGCGAGGCTGTTGGTCGCATCTATGTAGAACGACACTTCCCGCCTGCTGCCAAATCTGCGATGAACGAACTCGTTGCTAATCTGATTGAGGCATATCGCATCAGCATCAGCGAGCTTTCATGGATGAGCGATGAAACCAAAGCGAAGGCATTTGAAAAACTTAAAAAATTCACACCCAAGATTGGTTATCCAGATAAGTGGCGCGACTATTCAACACTGACTATTTCAGCAGATGATCTCTTCGGAAATCTTGGCCGCATTTCAGCCTTTGCCCGTGATTACGAGTTAGCCAAAATCGGCGCACCCGTTGATCGCAGTGAGTGGTACATGACCCCACAAACTGTGAATGCGTATTACAACCCTGGCATGAATGAAATCGTTTTCCCGGCCGCAATTTTGCAGCCACCTTTCTTTGATTTAGAGGCTGACCCAGCAGTTAATTACGGTGGAATTGGCGCGGTTATTGGCCACGAAATTGGTCACGGTTTTGATGATCAAGGTTCTAAATACGATGGCGATGGAAACATGGTTGATTGGTGGACTCAATCAGATCGCGATGAATTCGAAATCCGCGCAAATGCTTTGATTGCCCAGTTTGATGTCTTATCCCCCGAAGAAACCCCTGACATCACCGTCAACGGCGCTCTGACAGTAGGAGAAAACATTGGAGACCTTGGCGGATTAAGCATCGCTTACAAAGCTTATTTACTTGCTTTAAATGGCGCCCCAGCACCTGTTATCGATGGTTTAACAGGTGAACAGCGCTTCTTCCTTGCGTGGGCACAGGCATGGCGTGGAAAAGTTCGCCCGGAAGAGCTGCGCCGTCGCATTGCAACGGATCCTCACTCGCCATATGAATTTAGATGTAACGCAATCGTTAGAAACATCGATGAGTTCTATACAGCCTTTGATGTCACTGAAACGAACACACTCTGGATGAATACATCCGAGCGCGTTCGTATTTGGTAGAGCAATGGGACAGGGTTTTAGCTACGAAATTTCACGTCGGGATGAAAAATCTCTTGCACGAGTGGGCACCATTTCTACTCCGCATGGGCAAATCCAAACTCCAGCATTTATTCCAGTAGGGACAAAAGCCACAGTTAAATCTGTCCTGCCTGAATCGATGCAAGATTTAGGTGCGCAGGCATTGTTGGCAAATGCTTACCATCTCTATTTACAACCAGGACCAGACATTCTCGATGAAGCTGGCGGCCTTGCAAAGTTTATGAATTGGCAAGGGCCAACAATTACTGACAGTGGTGGTTTTCAAGTTCTATCCCTGGGTGTGGGATTCAAAAAAGTATTGGCCATGGATTCAAAAACATTTAGATCTGATGAGGTAATCGCTGGAAACAAAGAGCGACTTGCCCACGTCGATGATGAAGGTGTGACATTTAAATCTCACCTCGATGGATCAATGCACCGATTTACTCCAGAGATTTCTATGCAAGTGCAGCATCAGATCGGCGCTGACATCATGTTTGCATTTGATGAGTGCACAACGCTTCACAACACTCGTCGCTATCAAGAAGTTGCTATGCAGCGCACCTACAACTGGGGGCTGCGCTGTTTAGATGAACACAAGCGCCTGACCGATGTCAGAAGCGATAAGCCATACCAAGCGCTCTTTGGCGTGATTCAGGGCGCGCAGTACGAAGATTTACGGAAAAAAGCTGCTTCCGATTTTGGTGCGATGAAATCTTCAGATATTTCATATGACGGCTTCGGAATCGGTGGTGCGCTAGATAAAGATTCACTCGGCACAATCGTTAAGTGGGTAAACGAAGTTTTGCCAGAAGAAAAACCAAAACACTTGCTGGGAATCGGAGCACCTGAAGATTTATTCGTGGGTGTTGAAAATGGAATCGATACATTTGACTGCGTATTGGCATCTCGCATTGCTCGCACAAGTGCGGTGTATACGATGGAAGGCAGATTTAATCTTTCAAATGCAGCTTATAAACGAGACTTCAATCCGATAGATGACGAGTGTGATTGCTACAGCTGCACTCATTACACACGTGCATATTTGCACCACGTATTTCGTGGAAAAGAAATCATCGCTGCAACTCTGGCCACAATTCATAACGAGCGATATATCGTGCGCTTAGTCGATCAGATGAGACAAGCGCTCTTGGATGGAAACTTTACGGATATGAAGGCTGACTTCTTGGGCCGCTATAAACATAAATCTGGGCAATCCAACGACTAGATATTTACCTCAAAAACTCTAGAAAAAGAGACAAATCAGACGTATAGTTGAGCCCATGCTCAATCTCGAATCAGTTGATTTGTGGCAACAAGCCACTGTGATTATTGATGCAGCAATTGCAGCAATCCTCGGATCAATCATTGGTTGGGAACGCGACCGCGCCGGTAAATCTGCTGGCCCTCGTACCATGGCTCTCGTTGGTGCTTCAGCCGCAGGAATCGTGGCCATTGGCGCTGTGTTAGATAAGACATCTGATTTTGGAGATCCAACGCGAGCGCTGCACGCAATCATTACGGGCATTGGTTTCTTGGGTGCAGGTTTAATCTTCACAAACCGCAGCGCAGGAATTCAAGGTGTGACTACTGCTGCAACCGTCTTTGCAACAGCGGCCATGGGTTGCGCCGTTGGTCTAGGTTTTCAAGTGGCTGGTGTGGGCATGACCATCATCATCTTGATCGTACTTCGGTCTACACAGGTGCTGGAAAAAGCAGCTGGACTGCGCAGCCACGACTAACTGTTTGCCCAAAAATAACCCTGATTTGGTCTGTGCGCCACTAGCAATTAGGGACAAATAGGTGAATATTAAGCGCTTAAGAAGGCGTCCCTAACTCCTTCGCGATGTACCCCTAATTAGGCCTAATAGAAAGAGGTTACTTGTGTCCAAGAGACTCAAAGTCCTTGCTGGCGTAGCCGGAGTTGCACTTGCAGCTTCAATGCTCGCAGCAATGCCAGCTGGTGCTGCAGCATCGAAGGCAGCAACAGCAAAATCAGCAAAAGATGTCGGAGGTCTTGCAGGTTTGATCAAACTTGCTAAGGCTGAAGGAGAACTCAATGTAATTGCACTTCCACCAGATTGGGCTAATTACGGCGAGATGATTTCTACTTTCTCAAAGAAGTACGGAATTAAAGTGAACAGCGCAAACCCAGATGCATCTAGCGCAGATGAACTTGCAGCTGTTAAAGCACTTAAAGGTCAAAAACGTCAACCTGACGTTGTAGACGTTGGCGTTGCATTCGCAGCACAAGGTGCAGATGAAGGACTATGGGCTCCTTACAAGGTTGCTACATGGGCAGACATCGCAGCTGATGCGAAAGAAGAAAATGGATTGTGGTACTACGACTACGGCGGATACATCGCAATCGGTTATGATGCAAAGCGCGTAACTGTTGCGCCAAAGTCATTTAAAGATCTTCTTAACCCACGTTATAAGGGACAAGTTGCTCTTAACGGAAACCCAGCAAAAGCTAACGCTGCATTCTCAGGCGTTTATGCATCATCAATTGCCAACGGTGGTGGTCTACAAGACATCTCTAAGGGACTTGATTACTGGGCACAAATGAAGAAGATCGGAAACTTCATTCCTGTTGAAGCAACACCGGCAACAGTGCAGAGCGGTCAAACACCAATCACACTTGACTGGGATTACCTACAAGCGAAGTACTCAAAGGATGCAGCAGGTAAGGTCGACTGGAAGCTAGTTGTTCCAAGCGATGCTGTCTTCTTCGGTGGTTACGCACAAGCAGTTGTTAAGAACTCACCAAACCCAGCAGCTGCTCGTTTGTGGCAAGAGTTCCTTTACAGCGATGAAGGACAGAACATCTGGCTAAAGGGTGGCGCTCGTCCAATTCGTCTCGAAGCAATGGTTAAAAAGGGAACAGCTAATAAGGCTGCGATCAAGGCACTTCCAGTAACCCCAAAGGGTGGAAAGCCAATTTATCCAACGCTTGATGACACACTCACTGCAAAGAGTCTCGTAGCAACACTATGGGGAACTCTCTAAGCAATGACAACCGCAGCAATGCGGTCAATAAGTGAAACCACGACCGGGGGCAACCCCGGTCGTGGTTCTCTTAAAGGCCCACTCCGTTCTTTAAGAACCTATGTTGGGCTCTTTCCATTTTTTATTTATTCAGGAATTTTTCTAGCAATTCCAACTCTGCAAGTTGTTATCTTGGCATTTAGAAATCAAGATGGTGCATGGACTCTTGAGAATCTCAAAGAATCAGTCACTGGCGTTTATTTACTCTCTTTTCAGCAGAGTATTTTGCTTTCAGCTATCTCTGCCATCACGGCCGCAATTTTTGGATTTTTAGCAGCTTACGCAATTACGGTTTCAAACATCGGGGTTTTGCGACGCGTAATTCAAACTGTCTCCGGCGTCTTTGCTAACACCGGTGGAGTGCCTCTTGCATTCTTCTTTATTGCATCTATTGGTACATACGGATTGCTCACCACCACTCTTAAAAAAATGGGGGTTGATATATATGGAGGCGGTTGGACTCTCTTCACATTTTCAGGATTAGTTCTTGTTTATTTATATTTCCAAATCCCCTTGATGATCATTGTTATCCTGCCCGCAATTGATGGGCTTCGTCTTGAATGGCGTGAAGCAGCCGGAAGTCTTGGCGCATCAAAGTGGCAATTCTGGCGCTACGTTGCTATTCCATTATTGGCTCCGGCTTTTACTGGCGCGCTACTGCTTTTATTTGCAAACTCTTTCGCAGCCTATGCAACCGCGTCCGCGCTCACAAGTGGAACGATTCCACTTGTACCTCTTCAAATCGGTTCATTAGTTTCTGGAAATGTGATCGCAGATAAAGCCAATCTTGGGTACGCACTTGGTTTTGGAATGGTCGTCGTTATTGGTTTTGTGATGACTGGGTACGCACTGTTGCAACGCAAGACAGCGAAATGGCTCAATAACTAATGGCCACCATGACAGCACCTGTGCGAGTTAAGAGACGCAAAGTCCAAAGGGGAATGACACTGACTCCTAGACTCGGACCCGGTCTTGGTTTTGGTCTAGCAGTTGTAGCTTTTTATTTCCTTATTCCAATCATTAGCTCATTTGAATTCAGTATTCGTGGCGCCAATAACAACTATTCGTTTGAAGCGTATGGTCGCATCACAACTCAACCTGATTTCGGTGAGGTTCTCGGTTTAACAGCTCGTTTGGCTCTCGTAACAGTATTTTTATCTACAGTCATCATGGTTCCAACAGTTACCTTGGTGCACCTGACTGCTAAGAAGTTTCGTCGAGTTGTTGAATTCATTTCACTTCTACCGCTAGTCATTCCACCAGTTGTACTTGTCTTAGGTGTTCTTGCCACGATGCCTGTCTCCTTAAAAGGAACTCCATACTTATTGGCATTTGAGTACGTAATGCTTTCTATGCCGTACACATTTAGAGCACTTGATGCAGGTTTGGGCGCCATTGACGTTCGAACTCTTGTTGATGCTGCTCGCGGTCTTGGTGCTCCGTGGCGCACAGTGTTTATGAAAATTGTTGCTCCAAATATTCGTAGCGCAATTTTTGGTTCCATCTTTTTGACCTTGGCGCTAGTTATGGGTGAATACACAATGGCAGCTCTGCTGCTCTGGAACACATTTCCAACCTGGATCGCCTTGGTGGGCCAACAAGAAGCAACGTTGGCGGTGGCACTCTCTATTTTCAGCCTTCTCTTTGCATGGGTTCTACTCATGGCTCTATCAGCTGTAGAACGTCGTCAAAAAGCGCGTCTGTAATGTTAAACAAGAAAACCAAAGGGGAAATAAAGTGAGTAAATCATCTAGTAGTCGAGTAACGATTACCAATCTTCGCCGCACATTCGGTGATGTTGTTGCTCTCGATTCCTTCTCACTCGACATTAAGCCAGGCGAGCTCGTAACACTGCTCGGTCCATCAGGTTGTGGCAAGACAACTGCGCTTCGAATGGTTGCAGGTCTTGATGTCCCAGATTCAGGCGTTATCGAAATTAATGGAAATGCGATTAATTCCCTTCCGCCATCAAAACGAAACATGGGAATGGTTTTCCAGGCGTACTCACTATTTCCAAACATGACTGCAATTGAAAATGTTGAGTTTGGTCTGCGTGTTCGTGGAATTGATAAAACAAAGCGCCGCAAGCGTGCGGAAGAGATGATCGAACTAGTTGACCTTGGAAAGCAAGCCAATCGTTTCCCAAATCAAATGTCTGGTGGTCAGCAACAGCGTGTGGCACTTGCACGAGCTCTTGCTATTGAACCAAATGTCTTGCTCTTAGACGAACCACTTTCAGCACTTGATGCAAGAGTGCGCACGCACTTGCGTGATCAGATCCGTCGCGTTCAACAAGAAGTAGGAATTACAACGCTATTTGTTACACACGACCAAGAAGAAGCAATGGCGATTTCAGACCGTGTGGGCGTCATGAATAAGGGAAATCTTGAACAACTTGATAAGCCAGATGTTCTCTATAGCAATCCAACGTCAGCTTTTGTTGCCACATTCGTTGGAGCCATGAACCGTGTGCCTGGCAAGCTATTAGATGCTGCAAGCGTTGAAGTACTCGGTAAAAAGGTTTCGGTTGCAAATACCAATCACGGATTATCTGCTGGATCAACGGTCAATGTCATGATCCGTCCAGAACAATTCTCAATTACATCTGGTGACTCTGCAACCATTACTGAGCGATCATTTCGTGGCCCAATGACACGAATTGTTGTTGCACTCAGCGATGGAACCAAAGTTGACTTAGATATCGCAAGTTCAGAAACTACTTCGATGAATCCTGGAAATCGCACTGGCTTAACAGTTAATGCAAGCACTGCAATTATTGAAGCTCGCTAGTTAACTTCTAGCGCTCAAACGCAGAACAGTATTTCTCTCATGTGGTGCCCCCATGGCCCAATCTGCAGGATGTTTTGCACCAAGGCTTTCGCGCTTTTGCCAGACGTTGGCGCTGATTAGTCGCGACAACGCAGCCATCTCTAGTGGTGTTTGTGCCTTGCCATAGGTTGTTCCAGCTGCATGATCAATTACGGTTAAGGCAATAAATATTTCGCCATTTGCACTCTGAACAATTTCAATCGTGCGACTCTGTTGTGGCCAATCTGCGTGTGATGCGGTTTCAATCTGCCAGAAGCCGTGCTCCTCAATTTCTGAGCCAATCCAGGCCACGTGGTGTCTATGTTCGTGACCTGCAAACCAAGCAATGACTTTCGGATACTTAAGAAGCATCTGGGTGATTTCTTCTACGCACACACGTTTACCTGTTGGGGCATAACCGTTAAACATCTTGCTCAATGGATGATGTGATGCAAGTACAACGAGTCGATCGCTATTTTTTATCTCATTTTCTAACCATTCAAATTGCGGCACATCGAGAGAGCCCTGCCAGCCACCAAATTCATTGACACTGTCTATGACAATTAACTTAATCTTGCCAACATTGGTTGCGTAATACATATGCTTTTTTTGTACATGTTCTTGCGTAAATCCATGTCCTTTGGGCGCACCCGGTGAACTTAAATGTTTAGCTGCATATTCCCCACGCTCGACCGCACGACGACGAACATCGGCTGTAACAATTTCAAATGGTGCATCTTCAGCCCGCGGCAAAGATGCAGGTCCGACTTCATCAAAGGCTTCAAGCGTTTGTTGCAATGTAAGCGATGATGGTAGGCCTACAAATCTTTTGTCTGCAATTATTGACTCTTGACTATGTTCATCTGGAGTGACAGTTCCTTGCAAAAGTGCATCATGGTTTCCATGAACTGCATACCAAGGAAATCTCAATCCAGTGGATTTAAAAGTTTTTCTGCATGAATCCAATAAGCCCGGAACAATCGGAAATCCGTACTTTGCGCGTGCGTCATCATCTTCTTTTCCTGCAGGCGTTCCGTGTGGATGCCAATACTTCACATCGTAATGATCGGCTCCATCATCCATTACACCTTCATACTTCGAAGAGTCTCCAGAGTCTGGTGTGATCTCTAAACCATCGAGTAACGCCAAATACCAATCAACTTCATTTTGTTGTGCGTTATCTGTTGTGTCTCCAGTGATGATTGCAGCATCAATTGGATGTCCAGATAAAGGTCCGGTTGTAACTTTATTGAGAGCTTGAATCATGGATTCGACAACATGTGGTGTCAACATTGCATGAGGCCTATAGCAACCAATGGTTCCGACCACGTCGCGAATTGGACTATCTGGATCAGCCCAGCGATCTAGAAATTCTGGACGTATTGGAGATTGCGCGTCACATACATGCAAATCAGAGAGATGGTGCATGAGAAGTAGCGGCGTAGAGTCCGTGGGAAATTCGGCACCAAAGTGTGATTGTTCACTTACCTGTTCGAGTTCTGACCAACCGTGCGCGTTGGGAGATTGTCGAATGAACGCCATTGCTCAATCATATTCCTTAGTCCTTTCTGATATGAAGTTGGTAGGATTTTCTACATGAGCGAATTTCAAGTGATGCGGTGGAGAGAAATCCCTTCAATGGTGATGGCTCGAGATGGTGCGGACACAATCAAAGTTATGTTGCCGTCGCGCTTTCAAGAAGCAATCGATGAAGCTGCGATGCGCATGGGAGAAATCGATGCAGATGCCTACACCGCTGGTTGGAACAGAGATCCTTGGGTGGCATCTGATGAAGCACCGGCCGACCTTGCTGCACGCATTACTGCCGCTCTAGAAGAAGAGTTTTCTGAAAGTAAGTTACAAGCAATACTTGATGCAATAAATACTGCGAATTAGGGAGTCACCATGTCTGCAATCTATGAAGCACTCGCTAAGGGCGTTCTTGCCTCCGATGGCGCAATGGGAACAATGCTGCAAGAGCGTGGATTAACAGATGGTGGCGCACCTGAGTTATGGAATGTAGAAAAGCCAGAAGTAATCGAAGATGTGCTCGAAGCGTACGCAGCAGCAGGCGCGAATTTCATTACAACAAATACTTTTGGTGCAACACATGGTCGACTTGAATTACACGGCCTTGCAGATCGCGTTATCGAACTAAATCAAGCAGGTGCTGCAATTGCTCGCAAAGTAGCCGACCGTCATCCTGGTTGTTTTGTTATGGGAGACATTGGACCATCAGGTGAATTAATGGATCCGATGGGCACACTAACACCAGAGAGTGCAAAAGAATTATTCGCAGAACAGATTAAAGGTTTGGTCGCTGGCGGAGTAGATGCAATTCTGATCGAAACGATGAGTGATCTTGCAGAAGTTGAAGCAGCTGTCGAAGCAGCAAAAGAAGTTGCACCAGGTATGCCAATTATTGCAACTATGTCTTTTGATACTAATTTGCGAACAATGATGGGAGTAAAGCCTGCAATGGCCGTAACGCACCTTTCTTCCATTGGTGTTCGAATTATCGGTGCAAATTGTGGTCGCGGCACAGATGAAATGCGTCAGATTGCACAAGAAATGGTTACAGCTCGCCCTGAAGGTGTATTCATCATTACGCAATCAAACTCTGGGCTACCAAAACTAGTGGGCGACACATTTATCTACGAAGGCACCCCTGATGAAATGGCTACTTACGCTGCCGAGATGAAAGCAATGGGCGTTAACATTGTTGGGTCTTGCTGTGGTTCAACACCTGCACACACCAAAGCTATCGCGGCAGCAATCGCTTAGTTTTGTGTCGCTGCAATCTTTTCTGCCCACTCTTTAAACCCAGAAGATAAGTACGGTACTTCTTTAATTTCATTAATCTTTGAGCGCTCTCCACTCTTTGCGGCAAACAAATCGCTAATGCTTATTAAATGATCTGGCTTGAAAACAACTTCAATAGCATCGCCTGCCTGGGCTGTACCTTCTTGAATGATGCGAAGGTATGCACC
>JBILSQ010000089.1:0-3655 GCA_044372035.1 Candidatus Planktophila sp.
AGCAACTTCATAAATGGTAAGAGCGTTGAATCTAAATCTGGAAAGACTTCAGATTTGGTTAACCCTTCGACAGGTCAAGTTTTTGCAACCGCACCGAATTCAAATGCCGCTGATGTAGATATGGCGATGAAAGCCGCAGCCGATGCTTTTCCTATTTGGCGCGATTCCACACCATCTGAACGTCAACGTGCACTCCTAAAAATTGCCGATGCGATTGAAGCTCGTTCAGAAGAGTTAGTAAAAATTGAAAGTCAAAATACAGGTAAGCCAATTGGAATTACTACATCAGAAGAAATTCCACCGATGTTAGATCAAATCAGATTCTTTGCTGGCGCTGCACGCAACCTTGAAGGAAAATCCGCAGCTGAATACATGCGTGGCATGACTTCATTCATTCGTCGTGAGCCAATCGGCGTGTGTGCACAAGTAACACCGTGGAACTATCCAATGATGATGGCTGTTTGGAAATGGGCGCCAGCGATTGCAGCCGGCAACACAGTTGTACTTAAGCCAAGTGATACAACTCCAGCATCAACTGTGTGGATGGCTCAATTAATGAGTGAGTTCTTACCTGCAGGTGTTATCAATGTTATTTGCGGAGAACGCGAAACTGGAGCAGCACTTGTTGATCATCCAACACCTGCAATGGTTTCAATTACTGGTTCAGTTCGTGCAGGCATGGAAGTTGCAGGATCTGCGGCAAAACAACTCAAGCGTGTGCACCTTGAATTAGGTGGAAAAGCACCAGTTGTTGTTTTCAATGATGCAGATTTGCCAGCAGCAGCAGAAGCAATTGCGCTAGCTGGTTACTTCAATTCAGGCCAAGATTGCACAGCTGCTACGCGAGTTATTGTTCAAGAAGGCGTGTATCAAGAATTCGTTGATCTTTTAGCTGATCAAGCAAAGAACAACATTGCAATTGGTATGCCTGATCAAGATGTTTTGGTTGGGCCAGTTAATAACGCCAACCAACTCAAGAGAGTTGCAGGCTTCCTCGAGCGCACTCCATCGCATGCTCGTGTGATGGCTGGTGGATCTCAGCTGCAACAACCAGGATTCTTCTTTTCACCAACTGTGGTGGCAGATCTCAAGCAAGATGACGAGATGATTCAGAATGAAATCTTCGGACCGGTCATCACTGTTCAGAAGTTCAAAGATGAAGCTGAGGCGATCTCCATGGGTAATGGCGTTGAGTACGGCTTAGCCTCCAGCGTCTGGACCAAAGATCACGGGCGCGCAATGCGTATGTCCAAGGCCCTGGATTTCGGCGTCGTCTGGATCAACACCCACATTCCGATGGTCTCTGAAATGCCGCACGGTGGCTTCAAGCGTTCGGGATATGGAAAAGATCTTTCGCAATATGGCTTCGAGGATTACACCCGAATCAAGCATGTTATGACTAATCTAGGCGCATAGGTACAACCCCAACTCAAGGCACAAAGGAGCAACTCAGTATGGATTCAAAGCGTTCACTCTCACCGGAAGCACGTTCGATAATCAATTCAAAAGTGTCTCGTCGTGCGTTGATTGCCGGCGCTGGCGGACTTGGTGCAGCTGGATTACTTACAGCATGCGGTGGTGGCGGTTCTGATGCAGCACTAGAAAACACAGTTCGCTGGGGTAACTGGCCTTTGTATTTAGATTTTGATGAAGAGTCAAAAACATATCCAACTCTTGTTAAGTTCTCAGAACAATCAGGGATTGAAGCAAAGTACTTTGAAGATTACAACGACAATGATGAGTTCTTTGGAAAAGTTCAAGCGCAATTAAAGCTTGGAGAAGATATTGGTTATGACGTTGTTACACCAACTGACTGGATGGCAGCACGTTGGATTCGTTTGGGTTATGCACAAAAGTTTGACAGTGCAAATATCCCTAACAAGAGCAACATTCTTGACTCACTTGCATCACCTTCATATGACTCAATGCGTGAATCAACTCTTACGTGGCAAGGCATTATGGGTGGATTTGGTTGGAACGTTGAGAAGAATCCAAAGGGAATTCGCACACTCGATGATTTGTTCGCACCTCAAAACAAGGGAAAGATTGTTGTTCTCACTGAAATGCGCGACACCATCGGTGTTATTTTGTTGGCTCAAGGAGTTGACATTACTAAAGTCACTGAAGATCAATTTATGAATGCTGTTGATTTCATGGCTGGAAAGATCTCTGATGGTTGGATTCGCGGAGTTAAGGGCAATGAATACGCAGAAGATCTAACTTCAGGCGATGCAACCGCAGTTATCGGATGGTCTGGCGATATGTTCATCTTGGCCTCTGAAAACGAAGGCAAGTTTGACTTCGCAATTCCAGAGTCAGGTGGAACTATCTCAGGTGATAACTTTGTGATTCCATCAACTACATCTGCTGCAGGTAAAGCAAATGCTGAGAAGATGATTAATTACTATTACGATCCAGCCGTTGCAGCAGAAGTTGCTGCTTACGTTAACTATGTGTGCCCAGTAAAGGGTGCACAAGCTGAGATGGAAAAGATTGCTCCAGAACTTGCAACAAGTGAGTACATCTTCCCAACTGAGAAGACTGCATCTCGCCTAAATGTTTTCCGCTCTCTCACACCAGATGAAGAGTCAAAGTGGGCTGAAGCATTCCAGCAAGCTCAAGGTAATTAGTGACCAAAGATTCAATTTCTGCAAGGGGAGATTTACGTCTTACTCGCATTACTAAGTCATACGGTGACTTCACTGCGGTAGATGATTTAACTCTTACGATTCCAAAAGGATCTTTCTTTGCATTACTTGGACCTTCAGGGTGTGGCAAAACTACAACGCTGCGAATGGTTGCAGGTTTAGAAGAGCCAACGGTTGGAAGTATTCATTTGGGTGATACGGACATAACAACTACGCGTCCGTATCAACGCCCAATTAATACTGTTTTTCAGAACTACGCGCTATTTCCACATCTAACTATCTTCGAAAACATTGCTTTCGGGCTTCGTCGTCGTGGAGTTAAAGATGTTAAGGAACAGGTTGATAAGGTCCTAAACCTTGTAGAGCTTCCACATCTAGCTGAGCGCAAACCGACTCAGCTATCAGGTGGCCAACAACAGCGCATCGCACTTGCTCGTGCAATCGTTAACCGCCCTGCACTGTTGCTCCTTGATGAACCATTGGGCGCACTTGATCTAAAACTACGTCGTCAGATGCAAATCGAACTCAAGTGGATTCAGCGTGAAGTCGGTCTAACTTTCGTTCACGTAACACATGATCAAGAAGAGGCCATGACTATGGCTGACACGATTGCAGTGATGAATGAGGGCAAGATTGAACAGATGGGATCTCCAGCGGATCTCTATGACAATCCTGAAACAGCATTTGTTGCTAACTTTCTAGGTCAATCTAATTTAATTAAAGGCAAAATTGATGGCAATGATGGAGATAACTTAGTAGTTGATCTCTATGGCCAAAAGATTTCTATGCCAAAAAAGCGCAGCCATGCTGTTGATAATTCACTCTACGCTGGCATCCGTCCGGAGAAGTTTAGAATTTCACGCCTAGTCACTCCAGTTAAGGGAAATGTTTTAACTGGTGGACATATTGAAGATGTTTCCTACATTGGCGTGAGTACGCAGTACGTGGTTGCAATGCCTTGGGGCCAGGAAGTTATGGTCTTTGAACAAAACGATGACGGTGTTGCA
>JBILSQ010000090.1:0-3646 GCA_044372035.1 Candidatus Planktophila sp.
CGAGATAGATGCCAGACATGGGTGTAAGTCTAGGACTTACGAGAGTGCACGCCTTGCGTAGCCTGTGGCAGCACAGCGAATAGATCGCCGATGACGCCGAAATCTGCGATTTCAAAGAGCGGGGCTTCTGGATCTTTATTGACCACAACGATTGTCTTACTGGTTTGCATACCTGCGCGATGTTGAATCGCTCCAGAAATTCCACATGCAACGTATAGCTGTGGGCTAACAGTTTTTCCTGTTTGGCCAACTTGATGTGAATGTGGATACCAACCTGCATCCGTTGCAGCGCGTGATGCACCAACAGCTGCGCCGAGTTCGTCAGCAAATGCTTCTACGGGTGCAAAGTTTCCATCTGTACCGCGTCCACCTGAAACAACAATGTTTGCTTCAGTTAACTCTGGACGTCCGCCCTTAACAGGAGGTTGTGAAGAAGTAATCGTTGCGCCCTTTGCATGATCTGCAATTGTGATTGCAGCGGTTTCTACAGCAGGAGTTGATGCTGCAGTACTTGCTTCGACAGAGTTTGGTCGCACAGTGATTATTGCTGTTGGTGTATTAACAGCTGAATGAACTGTTGTAGAACCACCGAATACTAATTGTGTGCAACTGCGATCGGCTGCGACATCTACGGCATCAGTAATGATTCCGTTATTTGTTGCAACAGCCAGACGGCCTGCAATCTCTTTACCCATGGCATGTGATGCAATCAAAACAGCCGCAGGTGAATGCGTTGTTGTTAATTGCGCCAGCGCATCAGCCATTGCTGGCACACCATGTGTTGCAAAGTCTGTTGATTCAACAACGATAACGGAGGCAACTGGACCAACATTTACTGTCGCAGCCATTGCAGCGCCCTTACCGACTGGTGCTAAAACAACTGCTGTGACATCACCAATTCGTGCCGCTGCTGTTGCTAGCTCTGCAGTTGTCTTTGTCGCTGCTTCTGCATAGAAATCAGCCAAGATAAATGTACGGCTCATATCAACTTCTTTTCTGCCAAGTAGTTAACGAGAGCATTTCCCGCATCGCCTTCATCGGTAACTTTAATTCCTGCTGCGCGTGGTGGACGAAGCGCTGAATCAACAACTTGTGACCATGGGCTTTGTGCTGATGCGCCAACAGTTGCGAGATCGCGAGTTTCAATTGTCTTTTTCTTTGCAGCCATAATTCCTTTAAAGGATGGATAGCGCGGTTCATTAATCTTTTCTACAACGCTGATGACTGCAGGCATTGATGCATTCATTGCATCGACTCCAGCTTCGGTCACGCGAGTAATCGAAACTTTGCTGCCTGCAACATCGATATCAACCTTGCCTGCAAATGTCAGTTGTGGCCACTGCAAGCGAGCGGCAATCATTGCTGGCACAACGCTCATGCGCGCATCAGTTGACTCTGTTCCGCAAATTACTAAATCAAATCCACCTTTTTTAATTACTTCTGCAAGCACTGAAGATGTTGCAAGTGCGTCCGACCCCGCGAGCGCTGCATCGCTAACCAAAATTGCATCATTTGCACCCATTGAAAGCGCTTTGCGAATTGCTTCCGTTGCACGAGTTGGTCCCATTGAAATAACTGTGACTGTATGTGGTCCGCCATCTTCATTGCCACCATGTGCTTCAACGATGCGCAACGCTTCTTCAACCGCGTATTCATCTAAATCATTGAGAACAGCGTCAACGCTTTCGCGATCGAGAAAACCATTTGCGCCCATTTTTTTCTCAGCCCAAGAATCTGGAACTTGCTTAACGCAGACGGCAATCTTCATGTAGCAAAGGTTACTTGTGAGTAGCAAAACCTTCAATCTGTAACATGGCCACATGCTCGCAATCATCGCTGCCGGTCAAGGTTCACAAACCCCGGGAATGCTCAGTGCGTGGCTACAGGATTCAACGCTTCGAGATGCATGCGCGGCTTGGTCACAAGCAATAGGAATAGACCTCTTAACTCTTGGTACGTCAGCTGATGCCGAAGAAATCAAAGACACCGCCAATGCCCAGCCTTTGATCGTTGCGGCCGGTTTATTAAGTTTTAAAGCACTCGGTGTAACGCCAGCTGTTGTGGCAGGTCACTCTGTCGGTGAAATAACTGCGGCATCCCTTGCCACAATAATTTCTGAAAGTGATGCAATGAAAATTGTTAAGGCCCGCGGATTTGAAATGGCAAAAGCTGCAGCTATTAAACCTGCAGGAATGTCAGCGGTCTTAGGTGGCGAAAGGGATGCAGTTGTTGCAGCAATTAATGCAGCAGGTTTAGTTGCAGCAAATGAAAATGGAGCTGGACAAATTGTTGCAGCCGGTTCACTCGATGGTTTAGAAAAACTTGCGGCCAATCCCCCAGAAGGTGCACGCGTACGCGCGCTGGCTGTTGCCGGAGCGTTTCACACCTCTTATATGCAACCTGCTGTCGAACCTCTTCGCGCGCTCGTTGCCGCTACCCACACACACGATCCGGCGGTCACCATCATCTCGAATAAAGAAGGTGCTCATGTTTCAACTGGGCGTGAATTCATGGATCGAATCGTTTCTCAGATCGCTAATCCAGTGCGCTGGGACTTGTGTATGAGTACTCTGAAATCTATGGGAGTCACCGGCGTTATCGAATTAGCACCTGCTGGCACATTAGTTGGATTACTCAAACGCGCTGAGCCAAGTATCGAAACCTTTGCATTGAAATCACCGGATGATCTTGATGCAGCGCAAATCTTTGCAGCAAAGCATGGGAGCAACTAAGTGGCCACAATAAAGAGCAGCAAAGGTTCAGAAGCGCAGATAGTTTCCGTTGGAACTTATCGCCCTGCGCGTTTAGTACCTAACTCAGAAATCGTGGATCGCATTGATTCCAGTGATGAGTGGATTCAACAACGCACCGGAATCGAATCACGTCGTTTTGCTCGTGAAGATGAATCCGTTATTGATATGGCACAGGCTGCTGCAGAAGTCGCACTCAAGCGAGCCAAACTCACGATTGCAGATATCGACACCGTCATTGTTGCAACCATTACTTTTCCTTATCAAGCACCAAGTGCGGCAACTGCGCTGATCGAACGTTTAGGAAATCCAAAGGCTGCAGCATTTGATGTGGGCGCCGCATGTGCTGGTTTTTGTTACGGACTTGGAATGGCAAATGATTTAGTTCGCGGTGGAACATCCAAAAACGTTCTTGTCGTTGGTGTTGAAAAGATTTCAGATTTCACAGACCCTGATGATCGAGCCACTGCGTTTATCTTCGCCGATGGCGCTGGCGCAGTTGTTGTAAGCGCCGCCGACCATGTTGGTATTGGTCCAACTATTTGGGGGTCGGACGCCGCAAACCGCGATGCAATCTTGATGGAGCCAGCCTGGACTGATTACAAGAAAACTCCGCAATCAACGATTGAACAATTAAAGTGGCCATACATTGAACAACAAGGACAGACCGTTTTTCGTTGGGCTGTATTTGAGATGAGCAAAGCTGCAACTCGCACACTAGAAGCAGCCGGTGTAACAGTTGATCAACTCGGCGCGTTTATTCCGCATCAAGCAAACTTTAGAATCATCGAAGCAATGGCTCGTCAGATGGATATTCCAGATTCAGTTGTGATTGCAGATGACATCAAAACAAATGGAAATACATCTGCTGCATCAATTCCACTTGCAATGGATGC
>JBILSQ010000091.1:0-3645 GCA_044372035.1 Candidatus Planktophila sp.
CGCGTTCGCCGGCACGACGTGGAATCCATGCAAACTTTGCACCTGTTTGTGCGGCAAGTGCCGCAACTGCTGAAAGAGCACCTGCGCTTTCAGATGCACGTTCTCCAACCAAAATAAGTGATTGTGCAGTCAATGATTGAGAAGCGATTGCTGTGCTTTCAGATCCTGGTGCAACCTTTACAAACGTTGCACCTAGTTTTTCAACACCAATGGAGAGTTTTGTACCAATTGATGTGACCTTTAGCTTGCGCTTTTTTACTTGCTTATTTAGTCGCAAGAAAACAATTGGTGACTCTTCTTCTGGCTCGAAACCAACGAGAAGTACATGATCTGCTTTATCAATATCTTTATATGTCGCACGCGATCCAACGACGTGTGCTGCCAAGAAATCTCGCTCTTCATCAGAAGTTGCTCGTGCGCGGAAATCAATATCGTTTGTACCAAGTGCGATGCGAGCAAATTTGCTATAGCCATACGCATCTTCATAAGTCGTACGACCGCCAACTAGGACTGCAGCCTTTGCCCCAGATAATCCGGCAGCGGCAGCAGCAATTGCTTCTGGCCATGAAGTAACAACTAATTCGCCTTCAGAGTTACGCACCATTGGTTCTTTAAGGCGATCAATTGCAGTGATGTACTTAAATGCCCATCGACCCTTATCGCAGTTCCACTCTTCATTAATTGTTGGGTCATCGCCAGCTAAGCGACGAAGAGTTTTTCCGCGACGAACATCTGTGCGCATATCGCAACCTGATGCGCAGTGTTCGCATGCAGAAGGAGTTGAAACTAGATCAAATGGACGTGCACGGAAACGATATGACGCACCAGTGAGTGCTCCTACTGGGCAGATCTGAACTGTGTTGCCAGAGAAATAAGATTCAAATGGTTGCTCTTCATAAATTCCAACTTGTTGAAGTGCGCCACGTTCGTTGAGAGTAATAAATGGATCACTTGCAATTTGTTCTGAAAAGCGTGTGCAACGAGCGCAGAGAACACAGCGTTCGCGGTCGAGTAATACTTGTGAAGATAAGTTAATTGGTTTTTCGAATGTGCGCTTTTTTCCTTCAAATCGAGATTCCGCTTGACCATTACTCATCGCTTGGTTTTGTAGTGGGCACTCGCCACCCTTGTCACAGACTGGGCAATCAAGTGGGTGATTAACAAGCAGTAACTCCATAACTCCACGTTGCGCTTTTTCGGCAACATCTGAAGTGAGCTGTGTTTTAACAATCATTCCTGGTTCTACCGGAATCGTGCATGAAGCTTGTGGTTTTGGAAATGCGCGGCCGTTAATTTCAATATCAACTAAACATTGACGACATGCTCCAACAGGATCGAGCAATGGGTGGTCGCAGAAACGAGGAATTTGAATACCGAGTTTTTCTGCTGCGCGAATAACAAGAGTTCCTTTTGGAACACTTACTTCGAAGCCGTCGATGACAAGAGTGATCATGTCAACAGCTTCAACTGTCTGTGATTGCGTTGTTGTCATCGTGCACCTGCACTTGAGAATAGAGTGGAAGCAACAGGGTCAAATGGACAACCCTTACCAGTTACGTGTGCGATGTATTCGTCACGGAAATACTGAATGGATGAAGTAATAGGACTTGTTGCGCCATCGCCGAGTGCACAGAACGAACGGCCCATGATGTTGTCACATAGATCTAGAAGTTTCGCTAGATCTTCTTCTGTACCAGAGCCATTTTCAAGATCGCGAAGGATCTGTACAAGCCACCACGTGCCTTCACGACATGGTGTGCACTTTCCGCATGATTCGTGCTTGTAGAACTCTGTCCAACGAAGTACTGCGCGAACAACACACGTTGTTTCATCAAAGATTTGAAGTGCTTTTGTTCCAAGCATCGAACCTGCTGCTGCAACACCTTCGTAATCAAGTGGAGTATCAAGATGCGCATCTGTAAATAGTGGAGTTGATGATCCACCTGGTGTCCAGAACTTAAGTTTGTGACCAGTGCGTACACCGCCTGCAAGATCAAGAATTTCGCGAAGAGTGATTCCAAGTGGAGCTTCGAATTGTCCTGGGTTATTGACGTGACCAGAGAGAGAATAAAGAGTCATTCCCTTGCTCTTTTCTGTCCCGTACTTTTGATACCACTCAGCACCATTAGCGATAATCGCAGGCACTGATGCAATTGATTCAACGTTATTTACAACAGTTGGTCGTGCGTACAAACCAGCAATTGCAGGAAACGGTGGACGCAAACGTGGTTGTCCACGGAAACCTTCGAGTGAATCAAGAAGCGCAGTTTCTTCTCCGCAAATATATGCACCTGCACCAACGTGAAGAACTAAATCAATTCCCTTGCCTAAGTGACCTGCTTTATAAGCGTCTTCAATTGCTTGATTAAGACGACGAACAACGTGTGTCACTTCGCCGCGAATATAAATGAACGCGTGCTTCGCACGAATTGCGTGGCAAGCAATAATGCATCCTTCGATGAGCACGTGCGGATTAGCCATCATTAATGGTGTGTCTTTACATGTACCTGGTTCGGATTCATCCGCGTTAACAACTAAATAGTGCTCTTTGTTATCGCCTTGTGGAATAAATCCCCACTTCATTCCTGTGGGAAATCCTGCTCCTCCACGGCCGCGTAATCCTGAATCTTTAACGAGTTGAATTACTGCATCAGGATCCATTGCAAGTGCTTTTGCTGATGCTTTGTATCCACCATTGCGTGTGTACGCCTCGATGGTAAATGAATCTTTTTCATCCCAATGTGCAGAAAGGACAGGTGCGAGCTTTGTCATTGCTTACTTACCTTCCTTTGATAATTTCAAGCCGAGAAGAGTTGGTTCGCCTGCTTGTAGGCCTTCATTTGCGCGACCATCGTTAATACCTGCAAGAACTGCAGAGTTTTCTTTCCATGTTGGAAGAGAGTTTGGTCCACGTGTTGGTGCAGGTGCTTTTCCTTGACGCATTGCATCAACTAAATCTTTTGATGATTGAACTGTTTGGTTGTCATAGAACTCCCAGTTAGCCATAACAACTGGTGCATAGTCACACGCTGCATTGCACTCGATGTGTTCGAGTGAAACTTTTCCATCTTCCGTTACGCCATCATTTTCAATTCCGAGGTGCTCTTTAAGCCCTGCAAAAATTGCGTCGCCGCCCATAACAGCGCACAGAGTATTTGTGCATACGCCAACGTGATATTCACCCACTGGCTTGCGCTTGTACTGTGTATAGAAAGTAGCAACAGCGGAAACTTCTGCGGTTTCGATTGTCAGAAGTTGCGCAACTAGCTCGATACCTTCATTTGTTACGTATCCAGCCTTTGATTGCACGTAGTGAAGTAAAGGCATGATTGCTGAGCGACTACGTGGGTAGCGCTTGATAATTGAATCCATTACTTGAAGATCTTGATCATTAAACATTAGCGGTCAACACCTCCCATAACTGGATCGATGGAAGCAACTGCGCCGATGATGTCGGCAACCATGCTGCCTTCGCACATTGCAGAAGTTGATTGCAAGTTATTAAATGATGGTTCGCGAAAGTGCATGCGATATGGACGTGTTCCGCCATCAGAGACAATTTGTGCACCGAGTTCGCCGCGTGGTGATTCAACTGCTGCATAGACCTGTCCAGCTGGAACGCGGAAACCTTCGGTAACTAATTTA
>JBILSQ010000012.1:0-12261 GCA_044372035.1 Candidatus Planktophila sp.
TTCACCGGCGCTCTTTCGTCGCTGGCATGCAGCACTTGGATTAGGTGCATACGTTTCACTTAACGGTGCGGCACCAAAGAAGATTCACGTCTCTGGAATTTCATCAATTAGCGATGCATCCATTACGTATTCAGATTTCAATAACTGGGATCAATACTTACCAAAATTCCAATCACTTCTTGCATCAGCAAATCGAACACGTGGCTTCGGAGATTTCTGGTCTCACATGTTGGTTGCAGAGGGTGCCGCAGAAGTCGCACTAGAAATCGGTGTAGCACTCTGGGACATGGCAGCGATTTCAATTATTGTGACAGAAGCTGGCGGTCGTTTTTCAAGTATTGATGGAGTAGATGGTCCGGGTCACGGAAGCGGACTCTCAACAAACACAGTCCTTCATCAACACGTGCTCGTTGCGTTGCGAGTTAAGTAATGACCAAGCTCGCACTGGAAACTCGCACACTTAAATTAGAGGGAATGACTTGCAGTGCATGTGTAAATACGATTGAACGTGCACTTAATAATTTAGATGGTGTTAGTGCAAGTGTTAATTTTGCAAGCGAAACAGCGCACATTTTGGCTCCAGCTGAGATTTCTACGAAGAAATTAATCGCAACTGTTAAAAGCGCTGGTTATTCTGCTGCGTTATTGGGCGATTCAAATCAATTCGCCTTACACAGCAAACGTTCTGCAATTGCCCTTTTCTTTGCAATTCTCTTTTCTGCTCCAGCCATTGCTATTTCAATGACCATGGCTTGGCACGAACAAATAGATGCCAGAATTTTGCAAACACTTAAAGATCTTCGAATTCTTCCACCACTGTATTCACCAACTGCATGGTTGGTAATTGCGCTGAGTGCACCCGTTGTTCTCTTGGTTGCGTGGCCAATTCATCGCGCTGCACTTCGCAATCTCTTGCACCCAACGATGGATAACTTAATTTCTTTGGGCTCACTCACCGCTTTCGGTTGGTCAATTTATGCGAACTCAACAGGCAACGGTGATATTTATACAGAAGTCGCTGCCGGAGTCGTTACTTTTGTGATTCTCGGAAGATTTCTTGAAACGCGCGCAAAACGTCGCGCCAGTAGTGCACTCTCTGCACTCTTAGCCTTAAGCGTTAAAGAGGTAAGTGTTATTCGTGGGGGATTAACAGTTCTTATCCCGGTCGACACTTTAGAGATCGGTGATGAGTTTGTCGTTGCACCCGGAGATCGCGTTGCAACAGATGGTGTTGTTGTCTCAGGAAATAGCTCGGTTGATAACTCATTAATTACCGGCGAATCTCTTCCGCTAACAGTTGGTCCTGGGGACCTTGTAATTGGAAGTTCGGTTAATACAAATGGTCGCCTAATTGTTCGTGCTACTCGTGTCGGTCGCGATACTGAGTATGCGCGCATTACTTCTATGGTTCTGGAAGCTCAGAGCACAAAGTCACCGATTGCTCATCTGGCAGATCGCATCAGCGCAGTCTTTGTTCCAATCGTTATTGTGATTTCTTTAGCAACATTTGGTGCGCTTTGGTATAACGGTTATTCAATCTCGGAATCAATTGCACGAGCAATAGCTGTAATTGTGATTGCCTGCCCATGTGCACTTGGCTTAGCAACTCCTGTTGCATTACTCGTTGCATCAGGCCGAGGCGCTCAACGTGGAATCATTATTCGTAATCCTCGCGTACTAGAAGTAGCACGCAGAGTAGACACAATTGTTTTGGATAAGACCGGAACGCTGACAACTGGTGCGATGAAGGTTCATGAAACAACAATCGCAACAGAAGCCGGTGCATTACTCGGTGCATCGTTTGAACCGCTTCTACGTGAAGCAACAATTCTTTCTACTGCTCTCTCAATTGAAGAGCAGAATAATCATCCAATTGCACTGAGTATCCGTGACTTCATCGCAGCAAAAGGAATCAAATCCACTTCAGTATCTGAGTTTCAAGTAACTCCTGGATCAGGTGCTGCCGGTCGCGTAAATTTAGGAACACACTCACCAGTTGTCTTAATTGGTTCGCCAACTGCAGTTGCACACAGCACGACCACGTTTCATCCACATATTGCAGCAGCAGTACAACGTGGACACGATGCTGGATTAAGTGTTTCCGTTTTGGCATGGGATGGAGTTGCACTAGCTGTCTTTGCAGTCGGTGATGAACTAAAAGCAGATGCAGCAGAGACTATTGAATTGTTGAAGAACTCAGGAATTACGCCTTGGTTGTTAACTGGTGATTCAGAGGATGCGGCTCAATCAATTGCCAAGCAAGTTGGCATTGAAAGCAATCATGTTTTCTCTGGTGCACTTCCACAAGGAAAACTCACGAAGATTCGTGAATTACAGAGTCAGTCACACACAGTTGTAATGGTTGGCGATGGAATCAATGATGCAGCTGCGCTAGTTGGCGCAGATGTGAGCATTGCAATGGGAACAGGAACAGATGTCGCAGTTTCTAGCGCAGACATAACGCTGATGCGCAAAGATCTTGCTGCTGTACTCGATGCACTAAAGCTTTCAAAGCGAACCCTTAAAATTATTCGCGTTAATTTAGGCTGGGCATTTGCATACAACATCGTCGGAATTCCTATTGCCGCACTTGGTTTGCTTTCACCAATGTATGCAGCAGGAGCCATGGCGCTATCTAGTTTGTTCGTTGTAACCAATTCATTGCGCATCAAGGTTCCTCGTTCTCGCTAGATTCAGGCAGTAGGTTTCAACCATCAAGTAGCTACAAGCATCAAGTAGCCACAACCATCAAATAGCTTCAAGCATCGGACGAGCGGGAACTTCATAAATTTTTCCTAGTGGCGAAGTCCATGTGCACGCGCCATCGGAGTGAGACTTTAATTTCCAACCACCATGAGTTTTTAATCGGTGATGTCTTCGACAGAGCGCCCCAAGATTTTCTGGAGAAGTTTTGCCACCACTTTCCCAACTTTGTGCATGATCTAAATCTGCTCGAGCTGCCGAATGTCGGCAACCAGGAAATCTGCAAGTTCGATCTCGTGCAATCAGAAAATCAATAAGTGCTTGTGGAGGTTCGTAACTTTCACGACCAAAATCTAGAAGTGTTCCGGTTTGTGGATCTGTAATAAAACGTTGCCACTTTCCATCAGATGCCAACGCGCGAGCAACCGATGCGGGAATCGCACCGTATCCGGCAAGTTGTCCGGGATTTTCTGCAAGTCCAAGCAACGTTGGTAAATCAATTGTGACATTTACAGTGACTGGTCTGCGATGAAGCTTTACATCAACAGTGCTCTGTTGCAGTGACCATGTAGCAATGCTTGTCAGTGCATCTGCGCGCTTCATATCCATTGAGCGATGTTCTCCAGGTGCAACTTCTGAATCATTTGCGGAATCTGAAGCACCAGCACCAGCACCAGCACCAGCACCAGCACCAGCACCAGCACCAGCACCAGCACCAGCACCAGCACCACTCACACCTCGCGCATTTAAAGTAATCGCTTCATTAGCAACTTGTGCATGTATGAAGTTCTCAATTGCTTTCATAACAATCTGCGCATCTTCTGCTGGCAAAATTGCAACAATTGTGGAGAGTCCGTCTACTTCTCTAAAGCATGAAACTCGGCGTGTATCTCGAGCACGTTCCGCTATTTCTTCGAATGGCTCCGGTGCTAATTTCGCAATTGTTGTGCGCACTTTGTTAGCCACTTGTGTTGGTGTGTGAAATTCGGCGTAGGCAAGTGCGCTCTGCTCGATTGAATATATATGCGCTGGGCCCATGCCATCTCGAATTGCTGAAGCACTTTCGCGAGCAATAACGGTTGCGTGAGCGGGTGAAATTTCACCCATTGCTAGGGCTGAACAAACATTTGGTAAGTGGTTGATAAGTGTTCTAGCAACATCAATACGAATTTGCGCAGTGCCTGTAGACATACGAAGTGCAGCTGCAACGTCTTCACGTTCGGCATCATCAACACCAGTAAAGATGTCATCGCTCTTGCTGCCTTCTTCGCCCGCCACCGCCACGATTGCGCGTTGCATCATTGCTTGCAACCAACTGATCTGTCGCTCGAGTGCAGATAAGTAATCAATGCGCGCAGCAGCAGGTAGATCGAAGGGATTGATTGCAGATAGAGATGTGAGGGTGTCGATGCCAGGCGCTGCAGTGAGAAGTCGAGAGACAAGTTGTGTGCGCATGTGTGAACTATGACGAGGCGCACTGACAGAGTGTGGAAGTTATCCCCATGGTCAAACTAGAGTTATCGCCATAATGAGAGCTGACAGATTACGTAGTGTGAGCGCATTCGAGCGCAGCGCATCGGTGTATGAAAAAACTCTCACCGCGAAATCTTTTGCCTATCTATTAGTCAGCACAACGTTATTAGCCACCACAACTGCCCTCAGCGCACTCACAGCCCCATCCGCCCAAGCATTTGAATTACCTCTAACAGTTGCTGCAGATCAACTATCTGGTTACGAAAGATCACTCTTTAAACATTGGATTGATGCTGATAAAGATCGCTGCGATACGCGCAAGGAAGTTTTGATTCAAGAAGCAGTTGTTGTTCCAAAATTAAGTAGCGGTTGTGTTTTTAATGGCGGACAGTGGATAAGTCCCTACGAAGGGTTGCCAACTTCTGATTATTCAACATTAGATATTGACCACATGGTGCCGCTCTCTGAAGCATGGAGATCAGGTGCATGGAAATGGTCACCTGCACAACGTGAAGCATTTGCAAATGATCTAACTGATCAACGGGCACTAGTTGCAGTAACTGCAGGTCTTAATCGCCAGAAAGGCGATCAAGATCCGAGTACATGGTTGCCACCTGAGAATCAATGTACCTATGTTTCAAATTGGATTGCCATCAAGGTTCGTTACTCATTAACGATTGACACTGCAGAAGCTAACGCACTTACTTCACTCGTTTCCCAATGCAACATCACATCAATTACTGCCTTCTCTATACCTGCGTATGCCGTAACCGCTGGGATAAATCCCATAACTCTTGTTTCGCCAACCACTGCGCCAACACCAACTGCGAAACCAAGTGCAACGCCAGAATTTAGTAAAGTTCTTAAGTACTCAACGTGTGCGAAAGCGCGCACCGCAGGAGTCACGCCGATAGTTCGCTCGAAAAATAAAGCCTTGTATAACCTGAATAAGGGTCTGGATCGCGATAAAGATGGCGTCGCCTGCGAGTAACCGCGTTTTTTAAAGCCTCCGCCAGCGGTTAAGATTGGTGCGTGGAACCACAGAAAGTACTTCTCTATTACGGCTTTACGCCTATACAAGACACTGCTGCTGTGCGTTTATGGCAGTTAACACTCTGTGAATCACTAGGAATTAAAGGTCGCATTCTTGTTTCTCCTCATGGAATCAACGGAACTGTTGGTGGAGATATGGAATCCCTTAAGAAGTATGTTGCACGCACAAAGAAATATCCTGGATTTAAGAAAATTGATTTTAAGTGGTCAGATGGAACCGGAAATGAATTCCCTCGTCTAGCAGTACAAGCTAAAGATGAACTCGTTGCATTCGGTGATCCTTCGGTAATTAAAGTAAATGAAAATGGTGTTGTTGGTGGCGGTAAACATCTCAAGCCATATGACGTTCAAAAACTCGTCGAAGAACGTGGCGATGACGTTGTCTTCTTCGATGGTCGCAACGCCTTTGAAGCGAAAATTGGAAAGTTTAAAAATGCAGTTATTCCTGATGTCACAACATCACGCGATTTCGTAGAAGAGATCAAGAGCGGAAAATACGATCACCTTAAGGACAAGCCAGTTGTTACATACTGCACTGGTGGAATCCGTTGCGAAATTCTTTCAGCTGTTATGGTCGACAACGGCTTTAAAGAGGTTTACCAAATCGAAGGTGGAATCGTTAAGTACGGCAAGAAGTACGGCGACAAAGGTTTGTGGGAAGGCTCGCTCTATACATTCGATGCCCGCATGGCCATTGATTTCTCATCTAAAACAAAAGTTATTGGTGAGTGCGAAAGCTGCAACGCACCAACTAAACAGTTCTATAACTGCGCCCGCAAAGCGTGCCACGAATTGGTTTTACTCTGTGAAGATTGTTCAAAGATTGATGTAAGCAAGAGCTGCATTCACGATAGCAATCGTGTGCACGACTCCGAAATGGTTGGCTAGTTTTACTCTTCTACGATTTCAGTAGGCGCACCATGTACGTTCAGTACGTCCTTCTTATGAATAGCAGGCACCGTTCCTAGCAATCCTTTTTGGAAGTCTTCAAAAGCCTGTAGAACTTCGCGTTTTGTGTTCATAACGAATGGACCCATCCACGCAACAGGTTCCTTAATTGGTTGGCCACCGAGAATGAATAGTTCTAACTCAGGTGAACGACTCTCTTGTTGATTAGCAGCGCGAATAACCAGAGTATCTCCCTCACCGAAAACAGTGAGTTGTCCCATTTGAACCGGGCGAGACTCTTCGCCAACAAAACCATGACCTGCCAATGTGTAGACAAGTGCGTTGTAATCCTTGCGCCATGGAAGTCGAAGTTCAGCACCTGGTTGAACAGTTGCGTGCACCAATGTGATTGGAGTCTGTGTTGATCCAGGACCTTTGTGTCCATCAATTTCGCCAGCGATTACGCGAATGAGTGCACCACCATCGTGGGATGCCAGAAGTGCAACTTCACTCGCACGAAGATCTTGATAAGCAGGCGGTGACCATTTCTTAGCAGCTGGAAGATTTACCCACAATTGAAAACCGTGGAACAAGCCACCGCTCATCACTAAATGATCTGGTGGAGTTTCGATGTGCAAAATTCCTGCACCAGCGGTCATCCATTGTGTGTCACCATTTTGAATTGTTCCGCCGCCACCATTGTTGTCATAGTGATCAAAGATTCCATCAATAATGTATGTAACAGTTTCGAAACCGCGATGTGGATGCCATGGAGTTCCTTTTGGTTCTCCTGGTGCGTATTCAACTTCACCCATTTGATCTAAGTGAATAAATGGATCGAGTTCTGTCATATCAACGCCGGCAAATGCACGACGTACTGGAAAGCCTTCGCCTTCAAAACCTTGTGGAGCTGTTGTAATGCTCTTAATTGTGCGCGCACGCGATCCTGGTGCCTCAACAACTCGAGGCAGAATTGTTATATCGCTAACGGTAACTGCTGGCATTTCAACTCCTTATTTCAATAAGCGCAAGAATAGTTGAACTTTCAACTACCTGCAACTCAGAAGTTAGAGGTTCTTAAGCGCGGAAACAACCTTTGTGAGCGAAGCCTTTGCATCTCCAAAGAGCAACATTGTCTTTGGATCAAAGAGCAGCTCGTTTTCGATACCAGCAAATCCTGGGCGCATTGAACGCTTGAGGAAAATAATGTTTGCAGCGTTAGCAACTTCAAGAATTGGCATTCCATAAATTGGGCAACCAGGAGTTGTTTGCGCAGCTGGATTAACAACGTCATTTGCACCAATAACAATTGCAACGTCGGTTTGACCAAATGTTGGATTAACTTCGTCCATTTCAGCCAATTGGTCATATGGAACGTTAGCTTCAGCAAGTAAAACGTTCATGTGTCCTGGCATGCGACCTGCAACTGGGTGAATTCCATATGCAACATCAATGCCCTTAGCCAACATCAAATCCGCTAATTCACGAACCGTGTGTTGTGCTTGTGCAACAGCTAAACCAAAGCCGGGAACAATAACTACGCGACGTGCATAGTTAAGCAAGATGGCAACGTCATCAGGTGAACCAGAACGAACTGGACGATCTTCTGCTGCGCCAGTTGCTTCTTGTGGCTTTGCAGTAAATGCGCCGAAGAGTGTTCCAAAGAGTGAGCGACCCATTGCTTCTGCCATTAAGCGAGTCAAGATTGTTCCGGATGCACCAACGAGTGTTCCAGCAATGATGAGAAGAGTTGAATCGAGTACGTAACCACTTGCTGCAACTGTTAAACCAGTAAATGCATTTAATAGCGAGATAACAATTGGAACGTCTGCGCCACCAACTGGAAGTACGAATAGAACACCAAATAGCAGTGAGAGCGCTGCAAGAATCAAGAGCGGATTAGTGCCGAGTTCGACAACTACCCAACCTGCCACACCAAGTGTTGCTGCCAGTGTTGCCGCAATGACAAAGCGGCCGCCAGGAAATACAACAGGGCGAGTAGTCATGAGCTCTTGAAGCTTTAAGAAAGTGATAATCGATCCGCTAAATGAAACACAGCCCACGATCACAGTAAAGACTGTTGCAATAACTACTGGAGTGCTTGCTGTATCACCAAGATTTAAATATTCAACAATTGCCACAAGTGCTGCGGCGCCACCACCCACACCATTAAATAGTGCAACGAGTTGTGGCATCTGAGTCATCTGAACTTTACGTGCAGCGGGCACGCCAATGACAACACCAACAGCAATCGCACCGAGAATCCAACCTAGGTTGTTAAGTGGAAGAGACTGTCCCTCTTTGGAATAGAAGAAGACCACAACTGTTGCAATCGTTGCTCCAATTGCGCCGATGATGTTTCCACGGCGTGCAGTCTTTGGTGTTGATAGACCCTTAAGAGCAAGAATGAAACAGACGCCGGCAGCAAGACCAATCAAGCTATATACAAAATAACTCATTTGTTCTCACCGCCTTTCTTTGGCTTAAACATTTCGAGCATTCGATCGGTTACGACAAACCCGCCGACCATATTGATTGTGGCCAAGATGATTGCAGCCACCGATAGCCCCAATTCGAGATTTGTTTTACTGTGATCGGCAACGATGATTGCACCGACCAAGATCACACCGTGAATAGCATTTGCACCACTCATCAGCGGAGTGTGCAAGGTGGATGAAACTTTAGATACAACTTCAAAACCTACGAATACCGCAAGAACGAAGATCGAAATGATTGCAATCGGTTCCATTATTTTGCGCCTCCATTTCGTTTCGCTCCTGCATGTGTAACAGCTGATCCATTGATAATTTCATCTTCAAAATCAAGATTTAACGCAAGCGCACTACCTTCTGCTGCTGGTTTAGTCAGCAGAGTGAGAAGATTTACAACGTTGCGTGAGTACAAACTGGATGCGTGAAATGGCAGCTGACTTGGTACATCTTTGCCGCCCCAAATGCGCACACCATTTTTTGTAACAACAACTTCACCTGGCTTGGATCCTTCAACATTTCCGCCAGTTTCTGCAGCAAGGTCAACGATGATTGTTCCTGGTCCCATTGCATCCACCATTGCCTGTGTCATTAACTGTGGTGCTTGTCGACCAGGTACCGCAGCGGTTGTAATAACAATATGTGATTTAGCAATGTAAGGAGTTAACAATTCGCGTTGCTTCGCGGCACGCTCTGGAGTCATTTCGCGTGCATAACCACCAGCGCCTTCGAGTGCTTCTAATTCAAGTTCAATAAATGTTGCACCCATTGATTTAACTTCATCAGCTGAAGATGGTCGAACGTCGTATGCCGAAACAACTGCGCCTAATCTGCGAGCAGTTGCAATTGCCTGTAAACCAGCAACTCCAGCGCCAAGTACAAGTACTTGTGCAGGTGTAACAGTTCCGGCTGCTGTCATCAATAGCGGGAAGAAGCGTGGCGACATTTCTGCACCGACTAATACTGCGCGATACCCAGCGCACAGAGCCTGCGAAGTAAGCGCGTCCATTGATTGTGCGCGTGAAATACGTGGCACTAATTCGAGTGAAAACGCAGTAACACCTGCGCTAGCTGCTGCTTCAATCGAATCTACGGCAGTTACAGGGGATAAGAATGAAATAGTGAGTGCGCCTTTTTTAAGCGATGACATCTGTGCAGGAGTAAGAGGTGAAACGCTGAGAACAACATCAGCATCTTTTAGAACGTCACCATTTACTACAGAAGCACCAGCGCTTTTAAAATCTTCATCTGTGGCTTGCGAATGTGTGCCAGCACCAGATTCGATAGAGACTTCATATCCCAATCGAGTTAATTTGTTAATGATGTCTGGAACGAGCGCTACGCGCTTTTCGCCCTCGCGGATTTCTTTAGGTACGGCTATTCGCATACGAGAAACTTAATGCCTTTGCGCTCGAGAGGCTAGAGCGAACCCTTGATTTCCCCACGAGTTAAATGAAACAAAAGGGATTGAATAGTGGTCCTGCGATGAAATGCTTCACGCCAAATGACGGATTTCGGTCCATCAATGACAGATGCCATAACTTCTTCGCCACGATGCGCAGGAAGACAGTGCATAAATATTGAGTCCTTAGCAGTTTTGTCCATCAATGCATCAGTGACTGCAAATGGGGCTAGCGCTCCAATTTTTTCGTTCTTCTCTGATTCTGGATCACCCATCGACATCCACACATCGGTGTACAAAACACTGGCATCTTTTGCTGCACTTTGTGGATCATTAGTTACTTCAATTGTTGCACCAGTTTGTGCTGCAATCTTCTGTGCAGTTGCAATTGCATCGGCACTTGGTGCCCACTTTCCTTCAGGCGTTGCAGCAACAACGTGTGCTCCCATGATTGCTCCCATGATCAGCCATGCATGCGCCATATTGTTGCCATCGCCTAGGTAAACAAATTTGCGCCCAGAAACATCTTTTCCAAATGTTTCACGAATTGTTAACCAGTCAGCTAAAAGTTGAGTTGGATGATCATCATCCGTTAGCGCATTGATAACAGGAATTGATGCATACTTTCCAAGTTCATCAACATCTGATTGGGCAAATGTTCTAACAATCATTGCATCGCAATAGCCACTAAAAATTCTTGCGGTATCTGCAATCGATTCTCCGCGACCGAGTTGTAGGTCCTCTCCGCGTAAAACAATGGGAGAACCACCTAAGTGCGCAACCGCAGTTTGTGATGCTAAGCGCGTACGAGTCGATGGCTTAGTCATATAAATTGCCACGCTCTTATGGGCCAGCGCTTCTTTAGATCGAAGTGGATCGGCGGCAAATTGCGCAGCAGTGTCCAGCAACAACTCAACGTCATCGCGGGTTAAATGTTCGGTGCGCAACAAGTCTTTCATCTGATGAATTCTACCCTCACGATAAGGTGTGCACATGGGTATTTTCAGACGCGGAAGCGACACCGCGACCGATACAGATCTGCTCACTCGCCCAGAATTAGAAGAAGACGATGGTGGACATGATCGTTTTTCACATTATGTGAAAAAAGAGAAAATCGTTGAATCAGCAGTTACTGGAAAATCTGTAAAAGCTCTATGTGGCAAAAAATGGATTCCATCTCGAGATCCACAGAAGTATCCAATCTGTCCTGCTTGCAAAGAGATTCATGATGGATTGCGTGAAGCGCCTAAAGAAAATTGATATGAAAAAACTGGTTCCCCTGGTTGCTTTAATTTTTGCCACTTCCACATTGCTGTCATTGCCTGCCTCGGCTGGAACACAACCACGAAAAGTTTGGTCAGGATGGATTCCTTATTATTCAATGAAAACTGCATTACCGGCGGCAATTGCAAACGTAGACCTTGTTCGAGAAGTAATGCCATTTTGGTACACACTTAAATACAACGGTGCAACAAAGCTTCCAGTCGTGACAGATTTGTATGCTCCTGCAAATCCAAGCGTTCCAATCTCAGTGCCTCTCACTTCTATGCGCAATGCAGGTTTTACAATCATTCCAACGATTACCGACGGTACGAGTGAGCTTGTTTTATCCAAGTTGATGGCAAATCCAACGTCACGCACTCAGATTGTTAATGCAATAACAAATCTCATAATGACAAATAATTATGATGGCATCGATCTGGATTTTGAAGGTTTTGCTTTTGTTGATAAAAACACCACATGGAGCGCCACGAAGCCGCATTGGATTGCATTTGTCAAAGAGTTAAGCGGAGTTCTTAAATCTAAAAATAAATTGCTCTCTGTTTCCACTCCATACTTATACGACCCGGCAGGAGCACAAAAAGGTTATTTTGTTTATGCATGGGCAGACATTGCGCCATTTATTGATCGACTTCGCATCATGACGTATGACTATTCTGTTTCTAAACCAGGACCGATTGGTCCACTTGCATGGACTGAAAGAACAATTAAGTATGCAGTTTCCATAATGCCGGCATCAAAGGTGTACGTCGGAATTCCTGGATACGGACGAGATTGGGTTACTAAAGTAGAAGGAACATGTCCTGTCGAAGTTGCCAAGGTTGTAAAAGTTGGCGCAAAAGCAGCAACGTTTGTATTGCGAGATGCAGCAGCACTTGCCCAGAGTTATGGTGCGATTCCTGTGTACAACGAAGCTTTTGGAGAAGTGAACTTCACATACAACAAGGTATACAGCGGACTAACAGCAGCAGG
>JBILSQ010000092.1:0-3607 GCA_044372035.1 Candidatus Planktophila sp.
TATGGCTCAAGTATTGGGCGATCGAGGAGTAGATGGATTTGTTTTTCGCGGCGATGATGGCCTAGATGAAATTACATTGGCAACGACAACATCTGTTCTATCAATTGGCGGCGGCACAATTGCAAGTGAACGCATACAACCGGCAGATTTTGCTTTATCCGCAGCGCCTATCTCGGCACTTGTAGGTGGAGATTCAGAAGTGAATGCTCGAATTACGCGAGCTATCTTTAGTGGCGAAAAAGGCGCGCCGCGAGATGCAGTTCTTTTGAACGCAGCAGCAGCCATAGCTGCATTTGAAGGCGATGTGTCAGCAGATATACACACGCGAATTTCAGCAGGACTTAAGCGAGCAATCGATGCAGTTGATTCTGGCAAGGCAACAGAGTTACTCAGCAAGTGGTCAACACTTACGCAGAATCTAGCTGCGCAGTAAATCACCGCGTACTCTTTCGCACATGGGAACCGAAGGCGCACCTGCTGGTTATTTGGAAGATTTCTCTGCAATAGGAAATGGCTCAACAAAAGAAATCGGCATCCTCTTAGTACATGGATTTACCGGCTCTCCTTCGTCAATGCGTCCTTGGGCAGAGTTCATGCACCAACAGGGCTACACGGTTCGCGTGCCACGTTTGCCGGGCCACGGAACCAAACCTGAAGATCTGAATAGCGTTAAGTGGCAAGAATGGCCGCGCAAAATTGAGAACGAATTACGAGAGCTGCAAAAAACCTGTACAAAAATATTTGTCTTTGGTTTATCGATGGGTGGGGGATTAACCCTTTATACAACGCAACATCATCAAGAGAAAATCACTGGGATCGTTTTGGTTAATCCAATGATTCATATTCCACTCGTCACTCCGACTGTGGCGAAGATTTATTCCACCTTTAAGAAAATGCGTTCTGCAGTCGGAAATGACATCAAACGTAAAAATGTCACGGAGTACGCATACGACGCTAACCCATTAGTCGGCATATATGAGTTAACAAAAATGCTTAAGGTGACTCGAGAGAATCTAGGAAAAGTGAGCATCCCGACCCTGCTTTTTCACAGCACAGAAGATCACGTACTGCCGGTCTCAAATACAGAAATCATTCTCAAAGGAATCACTTCAAAGGATAAAGAACGCGTGGAGTTAACTAATAGTTATCACGTTGCAACGTTAGATCACGACATGGAGATTATCTTTGAAAAGTCACTAACTTTCGTGAAAGAGCGTTCTTAACCATATTTATAAGGATTTTTTCGTCAACATCCCAATCATTCGGAACAGCTACGGTTTTTTTATTAACCTTGTAAGCCTTTAACTGTGGTGCCATCTTCTTGATGACCTCAGAGTCAAAAGGCGCAATCAAAATATGGTTTGTTGCCACGGATGCACCAAAAACATAGTGCGTCCCCTTGCGTAGCATCGGCTGATTCCATGCTGTAACAAGTTCTAATTCAGGGTACTTCGTCTTCAGGATTCTAAATACTTTCCTTAAGGTTTTTGCTTGGACCGGATCAATTGATTTGAAGTAATCACTAGGTGTTTCAAATTTGCGTGTTGTAGTTGAACCACGAGAAAACATAACCAGCGCGTTGGCATGGGCTTGTGAAAATCCATATTTTTCACGTAAGTGGGCTATTTGCTCTGGATAGTTCTTATCTTTAATCGTGGCCATGACTTTGAACCAGTACTTCATTGGTTCGCCATACTTCTTCTCAATTAGCGGAAAATGTGCTTCCCGGCTTGGGTCTTTAGCAGCCATGCCTCAATAATAATGCAGATACCATTGCGTTATGACATGGATCCTTTTGGCAATAGCCATTGCGGCAGAAATTGTCGGAACCTTGTTGCTCAAACTCAGTGATGGTTTTACAAAACTCTGGCCATCACTCGGAGTTCTATTGGGTTATTTCACTGCGTTTGCACTTTTGTCTCAGTCTCTAAAGAAAATTGATGTTGGCATTACTTATGCAATTTGGTCAGGCTTTGGAATAATCGGCGCAGCAATAGGTGGCATGATTTTTTTCAATCAAGAATTGACGAAGTTGAACATCATCGGCATGACGATCATTATTGCCGGTGTTGTGATCATGAATCTTGGGGGAGTGAGCCACTAAATGTATATCCCTCGCCACTTTGCCGTTGAAGATGCAGTAGCCCAAACCTTTCTACAGAACCTCAAGAGTGGACACTTAGTTACCAATACAGGCATAGGAATTTTATCCACGCTCATACCTGTGACATTTGATTCCAAGCAACAATCAATAATTGGTCACGTCGCTCGTGGGAACTCTCAATGGTCTGAGAAAACGAATCAAGAAGCACTCTTTATAAGTGCACCAGTAGATGCTTACATTTCTCCTAGTTGGTATGCATCAAAGGTAGAACATGGGAAAGTGGTTCCAACGTGGGATTACATGCTGGCCCATGTTTATGGCGAATTGATTATTCATGACGACGTAGATTGGCTTCGTATCGCAGTTTCTAACCTAACTGATGCGTTTGAAGCGGGTCGAGAAAAACCTTGGAAGCTCAATGATGCGCCAGAAGATTACGTAGCCGGCCAACTCCGCGCCATCGTTGGCGTCGAACTTAAGGTCTCTCGCTTGGAAGTTTCGTTCAAAATGAGCCAGAACAAAACTAAAGAAGATCTAGATGGCGTAATTGCGGGATTACGAAAAGATTCTGCTGATGAAGTTGCTGACAAAGTTGAGAATCTGCGCCCGGAAGATAAAAGGTAAGAATGAATAAATCTCGCGTTTTTGAGTGGCTAGGTGTTGTCACTGCTATCGCTTACTCACTACTGGTTGCATCCAACACAGGTTTGGAATTCATAGGATTTACGTTATTGCTACTCAGTTCGTTTTTGATTGGAATATGGGCGTTCCTCGGCAAGCACCGTGGCATTCTCTTTCTTCAATTCTTCTACGCAACTGCAGGCATTATCGGAATGATTCGTTGGTATAACTAAAAAATAAGACAGTATTTTTTCTGGGATTAAACTTTAGAACTGATAGAAAGCCAGAGTAATTGCAATAGTGAACATAACTGCGGCAATTATTGAATCAAGAATTTTCCAAAATATGGGCTTAGACATGAATCGCGAAGCAGCTCGAGCGCCAAAACCGATTGTAGAAAACCAGACCACGCTTGCTACAGCGCTTCCGCTTGCGAAGAACCAGCGATTTTCTTCGAATTGATTGGCGATACTGCCGAGCAAAATCACGGTATCTAGATAAACGTGGGGATTAAGAAAGGTCAGAGCAAGGCACGTGCCTACAATTTTGGACTTGCTAATCGCTGAACCCTCACCAGCGCTCAGACTCTGATTTTTAAATACAGAACGTAAACTTTTAATTCCGAACCACGTTAAGTAGATAACTCCAAACCAACGAATGACTTCGAGTAGCGATGGCATGCTCTGAATTAGAGTGCCAAGTCCGCCGGTTCCCAAAAAAATCAGTGCTGTATCTGAGATCGCACAAATAGCCACGATCAGAAGTACGTGCTGACGAAGTAGTCCTTGGCGAATCACAAAAGCATTCTGCGCTCCAATTGCGATAATGAGAGAGAGCCCAGTGAGAAACCCAGGGATAAGTGCGATCATTTGCAAAGCCTAC
>JBILSQ010000093.1:0-3582 GCA_044372035.1 Candidatus Planktophila sp.
TAACTTCAGAGCGCCTTCGAGTGCGACTGGATATCCGATATTCCTACCTAAAAATAAAATTGTGTTTGCATCTGCAAATTTACGTGTTAAAGCACGAAGAGGTTCTACGGTTTCAAGAATTTGTTCGATTTTTCCGGGTAGTTCGAGCATTTCGTTATATAAATCTGCCACTTGGTTATCGGTTAACTCTGAACGCACCTGTGCAAGATGCAAGCCGATCAAATACACGGCGATAATTTGAGTAAGTAGAGCCTTTGTAGATGCAACTGCAATTTCTGGACCAGCGTGTGTGTAAATAACGGCATCTGATTCACGCGGAATCGTTGAGCTATTTGTATTGCAGATTGCCAAAACTCGAGCACCTGCAGCTTTTGCGTGACGCAAAGCCATCAAGGTATCCATTGTTTCACCAGATTGGGAAATAGCGATTACCAGAGTGTTTTTGTTGATTATCGGATCTCTGTAGCGATACTCGCTAGCGATTTCTACTTCCACCGAAATCTTTGCCCATTTCTCAATTGCATACTTCGCAATCATTCCGGCGTGGTAGGCAGTTCCACATGCAATAACAACGATTTTTTCGAGTGACTTAATTTCAGCAGGTGTTAAGTGAATTTCATCGAGCACAATCTGTTTGTTATCGCTCAAGCGGGCCATCAATGTATCTGCAACGGCCTTAGGTTGTTCAAAGATCTCTTTGAGCATGAAGTGTGCAAAGCCACCCTTTTGCGCAGCGCTTGCATCCCAGGTTATTTCATACTCTTTTGGAGTAACAGTTTTTCCATCTAGATCAGTAATTGAAACTGAATTTGGTGTCAGTGTGACAACTTGATCTTGTCCTAGCTCGATTGCACGCTTTGTGTAATCAATGAAAGCGGCAACATCGGATGCCATAAAGTTTTCATTTTTACCAATACCCACAACAAGTGGTGAATTTCGGCGAACTCCAACGATGACATCTGGAGTATCAGCATGAATGGCCACCAGAGTGAATGAACCACGTAGGGATTTAACAGCCTCGCGCATCGCAACCGATAAATCACCACCATGCTTTTTTCTTAAATCACTGAGCAAGTGAGCCACAGATTCAGTATCTGTATCTGATGAAAATTTGTGACCTTTACTTTCTAGTTCTGCTTTTAGCTCTGCATAATTTTCGATAATTCCGTTGTGAATAACCGCTAACTTTCCGTCGTTATCAACGTGTGGATGCGCGTTGCGATCAGTTGGTCCGCCATGTGTGGCCCAACGAGTGTGACCAATACCAGAGTGCGCTGTTGGAATAGAAGAGAGTTCTTGTTCTAAGTTTGAGAGTTTTCCTGCGCGTTTTTCTATAAATAATTTATTTGGTGTTCCAAGTGCAATACCTGCTGAGTCATAACCACGATACTCAAGTCGTCGTAAACCTTCGATTAATGGCGTGATTGCAGATTGTGGCCCTGTGTAACCCACAATTCCGCACACGTGCCTACCTCAATTCTTCTTTAACAACTTTGGCAAGTTTTTCTGCAATTTCTTTGGCGATGCTATCACTCTGGGCTTCAACCATGACTCTTACAAGCGGTTCTGTACCTGATGCGCGCAGAAGAATTCGTCCGGTATCGCCAAGTTCGGCTTCAAACTTTGCAACAGCGGTGCTAATTGCTGGTGATGAATCAAGTTTTTCTTTTGCAACGCCAGAAACATTAATTAAAACCTGTGGGAATCGTGTCATAATTTTTGCTAAATCATTGAGCGATTTCTTAGTGTGAGCCATCTGTGCAATTAGCTGCAGTGCAGTAAGAAGTCCATCTCCTGTTCCAGCGAAGTCGCGCATAATGATGTGACCAGATTGTTCGCCACCTAGGCTGTAATTATTTTCAAGCATATTCTCAAGAACGTAACGATCGCCAACGGATGTTTTAATGACATTAATGTCAGCGTTTTTCATCGCACTTAAAAAGCCAAGGTTGCTCATTACCGTTGCAACAACCGTTGAATCTGTAAGTTTTCCTCGAGATTTAAATCCCTGGGCCAAAATCGCCAAGATGAAGTCACCATCGATGACGTTGCCTTGAGCATCAATAGCTAGGCATCGATCTGCATCACCATCATGGGCAATACCAATATCAGCTTTGTTCTTTAAAACAGCTTCTCGAAGAAAATCTAAATGCGTCGACCCAACTCCATCGTTGATGTTAAGACCATTAGGTGTGTTTGCAACTGCGATAACGGTTGCACCAGCTTTTTCTAGAGCAATTGGGGCCACAAATGATGCTGCGCCATTGGCGCAATCAACAACAACTGTGATTCCGGCGAGTGAGATATCAACGCTATTCAGAAGGTGGGCAATGTATTTTTCGCGAGCGCCGGCATCCTCAATAACGCGGCCAACGTGTGCACCTGTTGGACGTTGCCACGGTTCGCCAATACGAGCCTCAATTGCTGCTTCTAATGAATCGGCTAGTTTTTCTCCACCACGTGCGAATAACTTAATTCCGTTATCTGGCGCTGGATTATGAGAGGCCGAAATCATGACGCCTAAATCAGCACCGGTTTCGGCAACTAAATATGCGATTGCAGGAGTTGGCAATACGCCAACACGATAAACATCAACGCCGGCACTAGTGAGTCCTGCAACAACTGCAGCTTCTAAGAATTCACCGGATGCGCGCGAATCTTGTCCAACGATTGCGCGTGGACGTTTGTTTTTATCGCCGAGTGATTCAACAAGAATATGTGCTGCAGCAACTGCAACATCAAGTGCTAATTCAGCTGTGAGATCCACATTTGCTAAGCCACGAATTCCATCAGTGCCGAATAGGGCCACGGAGATTGCCTCCAAATACGATAGAAATTAGCGCTTGCTGTATTGAGAACGCTTACGTGCTTTCTTAAGACCGTACTTCTTGCGCTCGATCACACGTGCATCGCGTGAAAGGAATCCAGCCTTCTTAAGTGCTGGACGGTGTGCTTCTGCATCAATTTCATTAAGTGAACGTGCAACACCAAGACGTAGTGCGCCAGCTTGACCTGAAACTCCACCACCATTGATGCGAGCAAAAACATCGTATGAACCTTCAGCACCAACTGTGCGAAATGGTTCAGAGACTGATTGTTGGTGAACTTTATTTGGGAAGTAATTTTCTAATGTCTTTCCGTTAACAACCCAACGGCCTGTTCCTGGAACAAGGCGAACGCGAGCAACTGCTTCTTTACGGCGACCGACTCCGGCGCCTGGTCCCTTAAGTGCTGGACGGTTAGTTGCTGGTGCTGGTGTTGCTGATGTGTACGAAGTTGGAATTTCGTTCTCATCTAGTTCGTCAACGAATGTGTTTTCAGACATGAATTATTTATCCCTTTTTTCTTCTTCGATTACTTGACGATTTGTGAGACTTGGTTGAATTCGTATGGTTTTGGAGCTTGTGCAGCATGTGGATGTTCTGCACCTGCGTACACCTTGAGCTTTGCTGACATTGCACGTCCAAGACGGTTCTTTGGCAACATTCCCTTGATCGCTTTTTCAACTGCGCGAGTTGGATGCTTTTCCATCAATTCGCCGTAAACAGTTGAAGTTAAACCACCTGGGAAACCAGAGTGCAT
>JBILSQ010000094.1:0-3577 GCA_044372035.1 Candidatus Planktophila sp.
TTCTATGCGTCGCGTTGTCGTAACAGGACTCGGTGCCACCACCCCAATCGGTGGCGATGTGCAAACATCATGGTCGGCTTTACTTGCCGGCACATCTGGTGTGCGCACATTGACCGAAGAGTGGGCAGCGGGTTTATCTGTTCACTTTGCAGCGCGCGTTGCACAAGAGCCAAGTGAAGTTATGGAGCGCGTTGAAATGCGCCGCTTGGATCGCTCAGAACAATTTGCACTGATTGCTTCCCGTGAAGCATGGAAAGATGCAGGTTCTCCTGTTGTCGATAACGAACGACTCGGTGTTGTTATTGCATCCGGCATTGGTGGCGTCATCACACTTCTAGATCAACATGACATCTTGAAAGAAAAAGGCGCACGCCTTGTCAGTCCACACACAGTGCCGATGCTTATGCCAAATGGTCCCGCGGCCCATGTTGGAATCGAACTCAAAGCACAAGCAGGTGTTCACACACCAGTAAGTGCGTGCGCATCGGGTGCGGAAGCAATTGGTTATGCACTCGAAATGATTCGCTCAAATCGCGCAGACATTATTGTTTCAGGTGGTGTTGAAGCAGCCATTCACCAATTGCCTATGGCTGGCTTTGCTGCAATGAAAGCTTTGAGTACACGCAATGATGATCCTGCTCATGCATCACGCCCGTATGACATTGACCGCGATGGTTTTGTTTTGGGCGAAGGTGGCGGAGTCTTAATTCTTGAAGAGCTAGAACATGCAAAAGCACGCGGTGCAAAGATTTATTGCGAATTAGTGGGACAAGGTCTTTCATCCGATGGTTATCACATAGCGGCTCCGGACCCAGATGGCTCTGGTGTGCAGCGTGCAATTAAGTTTGCACTTCGTGATTCAGGGCTCACAACAAAAGACATCGTTCACTTAAACGCGCACGCAACGTCAACGCCTGCAGGAGATGTTGCAGAAGCAAATGCTCTCAGACTTGCTCTCGGCGCCGACGCCGATCACGTCGCAGTCTCTGCAACTAAATCATCCACCGGTCACTTACTCGGTGGCGCCGGTGCAATCGAATCTGTCTTTATTGTTAAAGCTCTGCAAGAGCGTTTAGCACCACCGACTATGAACATTGAAAATCTAGATCCTGCTGTAACAATCGATGTTGTTCGTGATAAACCACGCGCACTGCCACAAGGGGATATCGCAGCGCTTAATGATTCATTTGGTTTCGGCGGCCATAACGTCGTACTCGCCTTTAAGTCCTTCTAATGGATCAACGCGATCCAGTTGCGCGTATAGAGCGATTAGTTGATAACGGCGCACATGAATTACTTATCCCCCGCACTGATTGCGGAATGGTTGCTGCAACCGGTGTTATAAAAGGAAACAAAGTAATCATCTTTGCATCCGATGCAACAAAACAAGGGGGCGCACTCGGCGCCGATGGTGCTCACGTAATCGTTGCGGCATACAAAACAGCGATGAAAGAAAATTTGCCCATCATCGGTATTTGGCACTCAGGTGGTGCGCGTTTAAGTGATGGCGTTTCTTCCCTTAGTGCATTCGGTGAAGTTTTCTCTGCCATGGTTGCAGCAAGTGGTCGCATTCCACAGTTATCTCTCATCCTTGGACCAGCAGCAGGTGGCGGTGCTTACGGCCCCGCGCTAACTGACATCGTTGTTCTGGCACCTGAAGGACGCATCTTTGTTACAGGTCCCGGAGTTGTTAAATCAGTTACCGGTGAAAAAATAGATATTGCAACACTCGGTGGCCCGGACGCGCACCGCAAAAATAGCGGCGTTGCACACGTTATTGCCCACACTGAAGAAGAAGCGTTTAAGGAAATCAGAGATCTCACATCACTCTTTGCCAACCAAGGCACAATGAACACAAACGTTGCTGACACTGATCTTTCAGTTCACGTTCCAGATGCACACAAGCGAAGCTATGAAGTACACCCACTCATCGATGCAATTCTTGATGCTGATGCAGAAAAATTAGAACTGCTTCCAATGTGGGCAGAGAACATGACCACTGTTCTTGGCAGACTCGGTGGCGCAACTGTTGGTGTTATCGCAAACAACCCAGCCCATATCGGTGGTGCACTTGATTCATCCGCCGGAGAAAAAGCTGCTCGCTTTGTGCGCACATGCGATGCATTCGGAATTCCCTTGATTGTTATTGCAGATGTTCCAGGATTTTTACCTGGTGCAGGACAAGAGTGGGAAGGCGCTGTTCGTCGCGGTGCAAAGTTATTACACGCATTCGCAGAAGCTGTTGTCCCCCGCGTCACTTTAATTACTCGTCGTGCATATGGCGGCGCGTACGTTGCAATGAACTCTAAGACCCTCGGTGCATCAAAAGTATTTGCATGGCCAACTGCCGAAGTTTCCGTCATGGGCGCAGTCGCTGCTGTGCGCGTATTAAATCGCCGCTTACTCGCTGATTTACCTGAAGATCAACGTGAAGCTACAGAGTTAACACTGGCTGCAGAACACGACAAAGTATCTGGTGGAATATCACGGGCAGTAGAAATTGGCGCCGTAGATGAAATCATCGAACCAAATAAAACAAGGAGTGCTTTAGTTAAAGCAATTAGTGAAGCACCACATCGCCGTGGTTCTCACGGCAATATTCCGCTTTAAATTACTTAGTCTTAAAAGTTACTGAGACAGTTGCTGTCACAGTCTTTTGGATTGTGCTTGTGTCATAGGCACCGACATCTGCAGTCATTGTTGAATCCGGAGTAGTCACTTGGATGACACCACTCTTAACGGCTAGAACTTGTCCAACTCCACCACCGACTGCATCAGTCATTGCCTTTGCACGAACCTGTGCATCTTTCATCGCCTCTGCCAATAATTGTGGGCGAAGATCTGGAAGTGTGCTGACGTAATACTGTGGACCATAGTTGTTAACGTTGACGCCTGTCTGCAAGAGTGCGCCGATTCCCTGGCTTAAGCGAGAGATTAGTTCAACATCTTTTGAGCGAACAGTAAGGTCGCGATTAGCAACGTAATTCAGGATGCGTCCTGTGTTATTTCCATTGCTGTACTCCTGATTGGCATACGTTGAAACCGCACCGAGTGTTAGAGCATCGGCTGGAACGCCACCCTTTGTTAAATAGTTTGTCAGCGCTTCAACATCAGATCCAACTTTACGGACCGCATCTGCAACATTGGCACTTGTTTGAGATGCATTCAGTGTCCATACAACATTGTCAGCAACCGCTTCTGTCTTTGCAGAGCCAGTAACAGTGATGCCGCTATTGGAGCGAGATGCAAAGCCTGCACCTACTTGTACTAATCCACCGCCAACTGCGACTGCCATGATGACGGCAACAACGATAAGTGTGATTGCCTTTGTGCGCTCGACTGCCGATTGCGGATTGTTTATGCTCATGTTCTTATTCTAACTCTTTTTTCCTGTGAATTTTCTGTTAATCAAATTGCCTGCAAGTGCGAGCGCTCTTGCATATCTACTGCCCGCAGCGGCTCGAGTTCGAGTTCCCACTTAGTACCCAGTGCACTTTCCAGTGCGGCACGAAGTGCTTCCTCATCAAAACTCTTATCGAGTGCTGCGGTAATTTGATTTTCATTAATCAAAATAGAT